>CAZZLB010000085.1:0-9277 GCA_964654655.1 uncultured Rhodoferax sp.
TTCTGGGCATTTGACAGTATGAGGCGGGGCCTCGTGCCCCAGACTCAGCCACCACCATCGACGCAGAAACAAAAAGCCGCCCGAAGGCGGCCTCTCGTCAAACCGAAGTGGATTACTTCGCGCCCGGTACCTTGCCTTCCACGCCCTTGACGAAGAAGTTCAGGCCACCGAGGAACTTGTCGTCCGCGACGGCATCCTTGGCCAATTGCACCTTGCCGGTGTTGTCGGTGATCGGGCCCTTCCAGATCACGAAGCTGCCGTCAGCCAGACCCTTCTTGACTTCGGCCACTTTGGCCTTGGTCTCCGCTGGCACGTCTTCAGCGATGGAGACAATGTCGATCGCGCCCTCCTTCACACCCCACCAGGCGCCCGTGCCACCCTTCCAGGTACCGTCCAGCGCTTCCTTGGTGGCCTTGATGTAGTACGGACCCCAGTTGATCACGCTCGAAGCCAGGTGCGCTTTCGGGCCGTAGGCGGTCATGTCCGAATCCCAGCCGAAAGCGCGCTTGCCCTTGGCCTCGGCAGTCTTCAGCACAGCCGGTGAATCGGTGTTCTGGAACAGAACATCGGCGCCGCCGTTGATAAGTGAAGTTGCGGCTTCGGTTTCTTTTGGCGGGTTGAACCATTCATTGACCCAGACCACCTTGGTCTTGATCTTGGGGTTGCTTGACTGCGCGCCCAGTGTGAAACTGTTGATGTTGCGCACCACTTCCGGAATTGGCACCGAGGCCACCACGCCCAGCGTGTTGCTCTTGGTCATCTTGCCGGCAATCACGCCCGCCATGTAAGCACCTTCGTAGGTACGGCTGTCATAGGTGCGCAGGTTCTCGGCCTGCTTGTAGCCGGTGGCATGCTCCAGTTTGACATCCTTGCTGTCAGCGGCGATCTTGAGCATGGTTTCCATGTAACCAAAGGTCGTGCCAAATATCAGCTTGTTGCCCTGTCCCACCATATCGCGGATGACACGTTCGGCATCCGCCGACTCGGGCACGCTTTCAACAAACGATGTCTTGATCTTGTCGCCAAATTCCTTTTCCAGTGCCTTGCGACCGTTGTCATGCGCAAAGGTCCAGCCGCCATCGCCAACGGGGCCAACATAGGCAAACGCAATCTTGAGTGGTTCCGCCTTGGGAGCCGATGCGGCAGCAGCGGGAGCCGATGCGGCCGGCGCGGCCGGCGCGGCAGTCTCTTTCTTGCCGCAGCCAACGAGTGCGGCGGAAGCGACTGCGGTCAGTGCCGCGATTCGCAAGAGGGAACGTTTTTGCAGGTCGGTCATGTGATTTCCTTTATTTTTTGACAGGTTGCGGGAGGGGGTGGAGAAAAGCAGGATTATGAACCCGAAAAATCAGTTTCCGGGATGAAACGGTTTACCCATGGAGGCCGGCATATTGATGCGGATCCACAACGGGTTGCGGGAGATCAGGGCCAGCACCACGATGGTTGCAAGGTAGGGCAGCATGCTCAGAAACTGGCTTGGAATTTCCACGCCGAGTCCCTGCAAATGAAACTGCAGCATGGTCACGCCGCCAAACAGATAGGCACCCAGCAGGACGCGGGCCGGTCGCCAGGTGGCAAACGTTGTCAGTGCCAGGGCTATCCAGCCTTTGCCAGCCACCATGCCTTCGACCCACAGCGGTGTGTAAACGACCGAGACATAGGCGCCAGCCAGGCCGCACAATGCGCCCCCACAAATGACGGCCAGCAAGCGGATGCGGCGCACCGGGTAGCCCAGCGCATGGGCCGATTCCGGACTCTCGCCGACGCAGCGCAGCACCAAGCCGGCACGAGTGCGGTACAGGAACCAGATCATGCCAAGTGCCAGCAGCACCGTCAGGTAAACGAGCGGATGATGTTGAAACAGCGCCGGACCCAACAGGGGAATGTCCGACAGCCAGGGCACGGCAAAGCTCGGGCGCGGCGGAATTCTTTCCTGCACATAGCCAATGCCGGCAAAGGCCGAGAAGCCGGCGCCAAAGAGGCTGACGGCCAGACCGGTAGCGTACTGGTTGGTATTGAGCCAGATCACCAGCCCGCCAAAGACCAGCGCCAGCACCGCTCCGGCGCCGATGCCGGCTACAAAACCCAGGGTGTCGCTGCCGGAATGCACCACGGCGGCAAAGCCGGCAATCGCTGCACACAGCATCATGCCCTCGGCACCAAGATTCACGATCCCCGATTTTTCATTGATCAGCAGCCCCAGCGAAGCCAGCGCCAGCACCGTGCCGGCGTTCAGGGTGGCTGCAACAAGCAGTGCGTAGGACTCCATCACTTGCCCCACTTCAAACGGTAATTGACCAGCGTGTCGCAGGCCAGCAGACTGAACAGCAGCAGCCCCTGAAAAACGCCGGTCAGCGACTTGGGCAGCCCCAGGCGCGACTGCGCCAGTTCTCCCCCAATGTAGAACATGCTCATCAACAATGCCGAGAGAACCATACCGACCGGGTGCAACCGCCCGACAAAGGCGACGATGATGGCGGCAAAGCCGTACCCTGCCGGCACATAGGGCGTGAGTTGTCCGATCGGGCCAGCAACCTCCAGCGCGCCCGCCAGGCCGGCCGTGGCGCCCGAAATCAGCAATGCCACCCAAAGCGCGCTGCGCGATGAAAAACCGGCATAGCGCGCCGCCGCCGGCGCCAGACCCCCCACTTGCAGCGAGAAGCCGGCACGCGTGCGAAACAGGAATATCCAGGACGCCAGCACACCCAGCAGCGCAAGAAAAACACCGATGCTGATGCGCGAGCCCTCAAACAGGCGCGGGATGCGTGTCACCAATTCAAAAGTCGGCGTCTGCGGAAAGTTGTAGCCCTGCGGGTCTTTCCAGGGCCCTGACACCAGGTAGCTCAGTAACTGCACGGAGATATAGACCAACATCAGACTGACCAGAATTTCATTCGCATTGAATCGGTCGCGCAGCCAGGCCGTGATGCCAGCCCATACCATGCCGCCGGCAATACCTGCAAGCAGAATGGGGGCCACAATCCAGCCGCTGCTGTTCTTGTCCGCCAGCAAGGCGATGCCGCTGGCGGCGATGGCACCCAGCACGTACTGGCCTTCTGCACCTATGTTCCAGATATTGGAGCGAAAGCAGACCGCCAGACCCAGCGCAATCAAAAGCAAGGGCGTCGCCTTGACGGTAAGTTCACCGAGCGAGTAGGCGTTGCGGATAGGCTCCCAGAAAAAAACACGTAAGCCACTCACCGGGTCCTTGCCCAAGGCGGCAAACAATGCCACCCCGATCACCACCGTCAGCAAAAGCGCCAGCAATGGCGAGGCGTAGCTCCAGACACTGGACGGCGCCGGCCGAGCCTCAAGCTTAAGCATGAAGCGATCCGTTATCACTTGGGTTCCACAATCCACTCATCCACTCACCCACTTTTTCAATCGTGGCCTGCGCGATCGGCAAGGCCGGCGACAGGCGACCCCGCGCCATCACGTGCAGTCTGTCGCTGAGTTCAAACAACTCGTCGAGCTCTTCACTGACCAGCAGCACTGCACAACCCGCGTCGCGCAGCGCCAGAATTGCGCCGCGAATCTGTGCTGCTGCACCTACATCCACACCCCAGGTCGGCTGCGACACCACAAACAGCCTGGGATTGGCATCAATCTCCCGACCGACGATGTACTTCTGCAGATTGCCCCCCGAGAGCGAGCGCGCCACGGCGGTCGCACCTGACGCCTTGACGTTGAAGCGCCCAATGATGCGCCTGGCATGATTTTCCAACTGCTTGACGCCAATCCAGCCCCCGGCAAAACGTGGGTGGGAGACAGCTTCGCTGCGTGTCAGCAACAAGTTGTGCGAGAGCCCAAGCGTTGGCACGGCACCGCGTCCGAGCCGCTCCTCGGGAACAAAATGCAGTCCGAACTTGCGCCTGGCTCTAGGGCGCAACCCCGAGGCATCGACTTCGCCGATCCGAATCGCTCCGACTGGCGAGCGCACGTCCTCACCCGACAAGGCGTAGAGCAATTCCTTTTGCCCGTTGCCGGAAACGCCCGCAATGCCCACCACTTCACCCGCGTGCACTTCGAGCGTGACCTCATGAAGATCCACGCCGAACTGGTCCTCGCGTGGCAGCGACAGCGCACGCACGCTCAGCACCGGTGCACCCAGTTGCGACTGGCGCCGCGTCAGCTTGGGTGGCTCGGCACCGATCATCAGACGTGACAAGGAGGCGTTGGACTCCTGAGCCGGCCGGCAGACCCCGGTCACCTTGCCGCTGCGCAGCACGGTGCAGACATCGCAGAGCTCGCGGATTTCATGCAGCTTGTGGCTGATGTACAGAATGCTGCAACCCGCGCTGGCCACTTTTTTCAGCACCACAAACAGCTTCTCCACGGCTTGCGGCACCAGCACCGAGGTTGGCTCATCCAGGATCAGCAGTCGCGGCTGCGTCAACAGGGCGCGGATGATTTCAACGCGCTGCATCTCACCCACGCTCAGCGTGTGCACCGGGCGCGTCGGGTCAATATCGAGGCCATACTCGGACGCTTTGACGCTGATGCTGCGTGTCACCTCGGCCAGACTCAGTCGCCGGTCCAGGCCCAACCAGACGTTCTCGGCCACGGTGATGGTGCCAAACAGGCTGAAGTGCTGAAACACCATGGCGATGCCCAAAGCCCGAGCCTCTTGCGGGTTGCGGATCTGCACCGGCTGGCCGTCGAACAGCATGCTGCCGGCGTCAGGCTTGACCGCACCGTAGATGATCTTCATCAGGGTCGATTTGCCGGCGCCGTTTTCGCCCAGAACCGCATGGATTTCACCCGGCATGACGCGCATGGACACCGCCTCATTCGCGCGCACGCCAGGGTAGCGCTTGCTGATATCAGTAAGCTGGAGACGCGCTGTCGTCATGCTGTCGGTGGTCTTGCGCTCGCCTTGTCGATTTCTGCACGCAGCTCTGCATAGTTGCGCGTGACGGGAAAATTCGGAAACTCGTCGATGACGTTTTGCGGTGGACAAAACAGTATGCCCGCATCGGCCTCTGCCAGCATCGCCGTGTCGTTGTAGGAATCGCCGGCAGCGATCACCTTGAACCTGATTTGCTTGAAGCGCCGCACCGCCTCCATCTTCTGGTTCGGCATGCGCAGGTGGTAGTTCACCAGCGTGCCGTCGGCATCGGCTTCGAGCTTGTGGCACATCAGCGTTGGCATGCCAAGCTGCTCCATCAGCGGCATGGCAAATTCGTAAAAAGTGTCGGAGAGAATGATGACCTGGAAGTCGCGCCGCAGTGTGTCCAGAAACTCCTTGGCACCAGCCAGCGGGCGCGTCCCGGAAATGACTTCCCGGATGTCGCGCAATCCGAGCTTGTGCTGGCGCAACAGGTCGAGCCGGAATTTCATCAGCTTGTCGTAGTCCGGCTCGTCGCGCGTCGTGCGGCGCAATTCGGGGATGCCGGTACGCTGCGAAAATTCGATCCAGATTTCCGGGACCAGCACACCTTCAAGATCAAGACAGACTAATTGCACCAGGGTTCTCCAAAAGCAGGCGCCGAGGCAAGCGCGCCGGCAGGACGTCGGGGATCATAAGGCAAATATTCAGGTGTGATGAAATGCCCTACCCCTTACGCCGCACCTCCTGCATGAATCGATACCAGCGGCCAATGGGACAGCGGCGGTCATTCGCATGGTTTGCGATCCCATCCATCACTGATCGGCCAGTTCCATCGCGATCTTCTTGAAGTTGGCTTCCTCGCGTTCAAAGGCGTCCACAACCGCCGGATCAAATTTCGTTCCTTTTTGACCCAAAATATGCGCACTGGCCTCTTCATGCGTCCAGGCGCGCTTGTAGACGCGCGCCGTGGTTAGTGCGTCATACACGTCAGCAACCGCCATCAAGCGCGCGCTCAGCGGGATGGCCTGGCCGCTCTGACCGCGTGGATAGCCGCTGCCGTCCCAGTTTTCATGATGTGCGCCTGCCAGTTCGGCGGCCACGGTAAACAGCGAGTCATTGGCCCGACGCCCTGCGCCTGCCATGACGAGCAGAATGGATTCGCCCAGCGCAGCGTGTGTGCGCATGATCACCATTTCTTCGTCCGTAAGGCGACCCGGTTTCAAAAGAATGTGGTCAGGTATGCCGACCTTGCCCAGATCGTGCATCGGTGTCGCCTTGACTATCAGATCAATCTGTTGCTCGGACAGATGTTCCGTATAGTGGCCCGACTGAACCAGCGCCTGCGCCAGTGTCTTGACAAAAAGCTGGGTGCGCTTGGTGTGCAGGCCGGTTTCGTTGTCTCGAATGACGGAGAGTTCGGTTAGCGCGACAACGACCTGGTCACGCCCGCGTTGCATCACTTGCTCACTCAACTGCTGGTACTCATCGAGCATGACCTTGAGTTGGCGGTTGACTTGCTCATACTCGGAAACGTCAGTGTAGGTGCGAACCATATCACCCGATGGCATGGATTTCGTATTGACCTCAATGTAGCGGCCACGCTTGTCCTGTCGCAGGTAGCGCTGGGTCTCCTTGCCGATGACATTGGCAGCTAGCTTGGCCATGTGGGGGCGGGCCGATTCATCAACAGCCGAATAATCAACTCCAAAGTCACCCCGATCATTCTGAAACTTGAACACCTCGGATAAAAGCGGGTTGCTCTCAAGCAGAGATCGTGGCAAGTCCAAAATTTCGCAGACCTTGTCGTTGAACATCTTGGAACGCCCATCCGGTCCGATCACACAAATTCCCTGGGACATATTCTGTAAAGCGCTGTTCAACAAGGCGCTGGTTTCGGCGACCCGCGCCTCCAGGGTTGTGCTGAGTTCGCGCGAACTGCGCAAGGCGGAAGCCAGCAGGCCAAGCAGCATGCCACCGATGATGAGCATCACGCCTGGGTAGCCGTAAGCAAGCAGGTAGACGCCGTCAAACGCTGCTCGGCCAGCCAGCCGCGTCCAGTCCAACATTCCCATGCCGAAAAGAGCGCCAAGCATGAGGGTCGTGGTCACGTGCAAGAGGCGGCGTGATTGCCAGGACCATCGGACCATGGCGAGCAACATGCCAAGCGCCACCAATGCAATGGGTGCGTACAGGGCGACCACCACCATGCGGTTGTTGTCCGTGACAGCGATCAGAGCCGGCCCGAGAATCGAGTAAGCCACAAGCAGCTTTTGCAGCCAGTGCAAGCGCCTTTCCTTCTCGAAAATGTGCAGCAAGGTCAATAGCAACAGACAGGTGGAAGCCATTCGGCTGGCGAAGACGAACCAGCTGAACAGGTCACCATTCACAGCGGGGTAGGTCGTCAAGAAGCTCATGTTCACCAGAGCATTGCTGAGACAAGTCAAACCGAACCAAAAATAAAGCGAGGCACTGCGCAACATAATGGCTGCTGCCAAGGAAAGCAGGCCCAGCAAAAGTGCTAACCAGGTAATGCCCTCGGGCACTTCGTGCTTCCGGAGGTAACTTGCTTGGTAGGCTCCCTGACTCAATTCGAAAGCGTCACCCACCAGTACCGGCGTCAGCCCATTGGCCTGCCGGTCGTTGGCGTAAATCTCAAAGTCGAGGGTATTGGGTCCGGTGCGCCACAGGTTCTTGGGTGGCACGAACAGGTTCGGATGATTGAGGCAACGTACATCCTGCAACCGACCCTCGGCGCAGGCACCGACCTCTTGCCCGTTCAAGGAAAGTCGGCCCGACAGACTCAGCTTGGACACGAAGACCGCCAGCGCAGCATCAGGCTGCTTGGCCAGTTCAAACACCAAGCGGTAATGAACGATGCTGCCCTTGGGATTGAATTCGCCCGACTGCAATATGTGGGGCAACTCAATCGTCTGCTTACCGGACAGGCTGGACAATTCGGCAGCAACCAGCGTTTGGGTCGCCACAGGTGTTTTGACCTGATCCGCACTTGCCATGCCGAGCCAACTGCAGCACAAGAACGAAAGGGACAGCATCAGACATCTGAAGTGCCGCCCGTTCAGCGTCGATAAGTTCCGATTCATCTGATCACCTCGTGATTACTTCACAATCAAAGGCAACGCAGACCAGATTTGAGTCTTTCGGAGACTGCATTCCGGCGACCCCGCTGGCATTACTCCATCAACTGTAAGTAGAAGCCCGGAAGTTTTGCGTCGCCGGCTTTCACCGACTTTGCCCAGTTTCAATTGCCCCGCCAAAACACTCGTCAAATCGAGTTGTTGCGAGACTATCTAATAAACCATTGTTATCAAAATGGGAGCGACTATACAGGAACTTTGCAGAACACTTTGCCAACTGAACTTCCAGTAAGCAGCCGTTCGTCATCGGCAGGTAGCGCAGCAGACTTGCCCCCCGTGCCAATCAAATGGAAGGTCAGCTACAAACGCCCCCCGCAGAGCTTGGGGTGTGGGTTCATGCCGATTTCTGGGCATTTGACAGTATGAGGCGGGAACCCACACCCCAAGCTCTGCCACCACGAGTCGAAGGCGTGACTTGCCGCAAAATCCGTTATGCTTCCCCCTGCAAGCAAGGCGCGCGGTGATCCCGCCAGCATTGCCGCATTGTTCGGGCAACGCCGGCTACCCGCCACGCGCAGTACCGAGTTCTGATAATCTGCCGCAGGACACGACCCTGCAAGGAGAAATGCCGATGCCACAGCACGAAGCCCTTCGTCTGCATGTTCCGGAGCCCACCGGGCGACCAGGTCATGACACAGACTTTTCCTACCTCCCCATCTCCAAAGCCGGCAGCGTGCGACGCCCGCCAGTAGACGCCACACCCGCGCAGACCAGTGACCTCGCCTTCACACTGATACGGGTGCTCGACGACGACGGACAGGCGGTCGGTCCGTGGGCACCGAAGCTCGACGTGGAGTTGATGCGCCGCGGCCTGCGCGCCATGATGAAAACGCGCGCCTTTGACGCCCGCATGGTGATCGCGCAGCGGCAGAAAAAGATTTCGTTCTACATGCAGTGTCTGGGTGAAGAGGCGATAGCCACGGCGCACGCACTGGCCCTGAGCGAGGGCGACATGTGCTTTCCGACCTACCGCCAGCAAGGCCTGCTGCTGGCGCGCGAAGATGCATCGATGGTGGACATGATCTGCCAACTCTTTTCCAACGAGCACGACCCGCTCAAGGGACGCCAGCTGCCAGTCATGTATTCGAGCAAGAAGCAGGGCTTTTTCTCCATTTCGGGCAACCTGGCAACGCAAGTGATCCAGGCCGTCGGCTGGGCCATGGCCTCCGCCATCAAGGGCGACAACAAGGTGGCCTCCAGCTGGATTGGCGACGGTGCCACGGCTGAAGCCGACTTTCATACCGGCTTGACCTTTGCCCACGTTTACCGCGCACCAGTGATTCTGAACGTGCTC
>CAZZLB010000086.1:0-2492 GCA_964654655.1 uncultured Rhodoferax sp.
GCCATATTGGCAAGGCGCAAGCCGATGATTCCAAGTGCGCGCTGTGCCACGACGCCGTCAGCGTTCCGGTTTACCACGTGACAGTGGATCCCACCGGTGCCAACGGCCGCGGCGGCTATCCGCTTAACACCGCAACCGATGTGCCGACCGTTGGCTTCCCAGCTGGCCAAGGTCCGTCCATTCCTCTGGCTTCGCAACTGAATCTGCCTGCTGGCGTGTACAAGATCAACTATGAACTCAAGGCGGTCACCGTTGCCGGCGCTGCCGGAGCCAAGAAGGCCACACTGGTCTATCGCATCCTGAAGGACGGCAGCCCGGTGACCTTGAACGCCACCGGTAACCTGATCACCAATGTGGACGGCTCGCCTAACCTGATGGTGACGTACGCGACACCGACCGACGGCATTGCCACGCCAGCAGACTGGAATGTGGTCAGTCTAGGCGGCGGCGTCTCTGTCAAGGACATTCGTGACGGCAAGACCGCGATAGGCACCCAGACCGGACCCGACGCAAGCGGCTACTACACCGCCACCTTGGCCGCGACAATTCCGGACAACGCCACCATGGTGACGGGTGCCGTCGGTGTCGGCTATAACGGTTTTGTTCAAATGGGGCATCCGTCTTATCCGAAGGGCATTCGGCTGCGTGAACCCAAGTTCGCGTTCATGACCGCCACCGGTTACACCGCACGTCGCACCGTGGTCGATGCAAACAAGTGCAACAGCTGCCACGGACAACTCGGTGTTGGACCGTCGTTCCACTCTGGTGCGCGCAACAATGGCGCAGGCTGCGCACTCTGTCACGATCCAGCACGGGCCACTGGTCACGTCGGTGCCGCGAACGGTTTTGGTGGTGGCTGGTCGGTCAGCGCGAAGAACCTGGTGCACGGCATCCACGCCTCGGCAAAGCGCTCGCAGGCCTACACCTATGAAGCTACGGCTGCCAATCCGAACGGCTTCAAGGAAGTGACCTACCCGGGCGTGCTGAGCAATTGCGAACAGTGCCACGTGGCCGGCAGCTACGACTTCAGTGCCACCGCGAACGCTGCTGCGCTGCCCAATCTGAGCTGGACCACTGAGGCCAGCGGCGACATGAGCAATCCGACCAACGCGGCTTCCATCGGACTCTCGCCATGGGTCACATCGCTGGGCAAGGGCCAAGTCGACTACCGCACCGACAATCTGGTGAGCTCGCCGATCAGTTCATCGTGCTTCGGTTGCCACGACAGCAGCACGGCGCTGTCGCACATGCAATTGAATGGTGGCACCCTGTACAAGCCGGTCTCGAGCGTTTCCGTGTCTGGCACGGGCGATCGCAGCAAGGGCTTCAACAAGGTCGAGTCCTGCGTGGTCTGCCATGCGCCCGGCAAAATTGCCGACATCAAGGCGGTTCACGCGAACTAAGCATCAATTTCGATTGCACTAGCTCACCCGCCCGGGTGAGCTACATTAACAAAACCCGATGGTGGCAACGCCGTCGGGTTTTTCCATTTTTTGCCACGTCAACGAATAGCAGAAAGAGTCTCATGAAATCCCGTACCGTCACAAGGACCCTGATGGCCCTGGCACTTGTCCTGTCCGCTGGCTTTTCGCTGGCCGCCGAGAACAAACCCTCTGTCGCCGACACTGCCAAGACCAGCAAAGCCAGCGCCAAAGCAGCGCGCGCCGCCTCGGCAGCCAATGTCAAACTGGTGGACATCAACAGCGCCAAAAAAGATGAGTTAAAAACCCTGCCCGGCGTCACCGACGAAGTCGCCGCCAAAATCATTGCCGGTCGGCCTTATCTCTCCAAGGCGCATTTGCAGACACGAAAAATCGTTGAAGCCGGGGAATACGAGAACCTCAGAACGCTGGTGATCGCCCGGCAACCGGCCAATCCGCCAGCCAAACCAGGTCAAAAATGACCGGGATACGGGCGTCGCCTGGTCTCCCGGATTTACATTCCAAAGCTCTCAAAGTTTGATCTAGGACAAACTTGACTCAGGTCAGGCCATGGAGAATCGCGCGGTGTAAATTGCACGTAAAGCAGATTTACCATTTATTTTTACAGCCTTAGGAGGCAATAGTGAAGCAGTTAGCCTTGTCAAGCAAGACAAGATCCTCGCCGCAATGGTCCAAGCTCGCCGCTGCGAGTCTGGCCGCGCTGGCCATCGCCGGTTGCGGCGGCGGCAGTGATGCCCCAGCCCCCGTGGTGACACCCCCTGTCGTGACGCCACCTGTGGTGGTGGTCCCGCCAGTGGACGCACCTCCCGCAGGCACCGCCGTCTTGACCGCAGCTGCCGCCAGCCCCGCCACTACCAACACCGCCGCCAACCCGTCGCAAGCTTTTGGTCTGATTCAGACGGCTGGTGCCAATGCGGTCACCATCCAGAGCCCGCCCGTGGTGATGTTCACGGTGATTGGCTCTGATGGCAAATTTGTCCCTGGTCTGAAACTCGCCAACACCACGAGTTCTGCCGCCGGCCTGGCTGCTGATGCCAATTGCAGCCAGAA
>CAZZLB010000086.1:2592-9247 GCA_964654655.1 uncultured Rhodoferax sp.
CGCTTCGCCACCGATGTTTCTACCCCTCTGGCGATGGCCAATGCGGTGGACGTCAAGAATGTTTCCGTCGGCAAGGTTGCCAACAACGGCAATGTCGTTGCCAAGGACGGCAAAACCATCCATCGCATTGCCGCACAGCTGTGCTACACCGACCCGGTGACACAAGCCAAGGTGATGGTCGACCCCTATGTTGACTTCACACTGGCGGCCAACGGTGTTGCCACACCGGTCAAGAACGCCGCCGGCGTACCGACTGCCTACACCAAGGTGGTGGCAACGGAAAGCTGCAACAGCTGCCACGCACCGCTTACGGCGCACGGCACCCGGGTTGATCCGAACTACTGTGTGATGTGCCACAACGCCGGCAGCATCGACTTTAATACCAACAACACGATCAACCTGAAGGTCATGGCGCACAAGCTGCATGGCGGCAAGAAAGTGCTGACCAAGGACTATCAGGTCAATGCGCTAGTGTTCAAGAAGACCGATCCGGTCACTGGAGTCTCTGGTACTGCGTTCCCGCAAGAAATCAAGAATTGCGCCACTTGCCACGAAACCAAGTACGCCCCACAAGCCGAAAACTGGAAGAGCGCTCCTTCCCGCGCTGCCTGCGGCTCCTGCCACGACGGGATTGACTTCGCTACCGGTTTGGGTGTGACGCTGGCCGACTACTGGACCAAGGGCGCCAGCGCTTCACTGTATGGCCATATTGGCGGACGCCAGGCCGACGACTCCAAGTGCGCGGTCTGCCACGCCGTAGCCGACATACCGGTTTACCACGCTGCTGGCGTCAAGACCGAGCACAACACGACGCTGATTGCCGGCGCCGCCGAGATTGCCTACGAACTCGGCAGTGTGACCCTTAACGCCAGCCGGCAACCGGTTATCACGTTCAAAATCACCAAGAACGGTGCGCCTGTGACGGCTTTTGCCACACCCAATGTGGTGGTCAATACCAGTGGCGCCACGGTGCTGGATCCGAATTTTGAACCGATGGCAGGATTCGCCAATGGCCCATCAATCTATGCCGCATACGCCGTACCGCAAGACGGCATTACGGCGCCGGCTGACTTCAATTTCTACGCCAGTGCCAGCCTGGGCAGCCTGCTGGCACCCAACACGGGTACCACCGTGGTCAAGGGCACCAACATCAACACCGGTACACTGAGCTATGACGCAGCCACCGGTTACTGGACTGCAACGCTCAAGAATACCTCGCCATCGACAACTGCAGCGGCACTTCCAATCACAGTCCCTGCAAACGCCAGCATGCTGACGGGCGCAATCATCGGTACCTTTGTGCAAAAGAATGTGGCTGGCTATCCCTACACACCGGCTGTGGTTGCAACAACACCCACGTCCATTGCTACAGGTGGTCTGATCATCAAGTCGATGCTGAAACAGAAAGTGGCAACCGGCTTTACGGGTCGCCGCGCCATTGTCGACACCGCCAAGTGCAATAGCTGCCACGAGCAACTGGGTACCGATCCGGAATTCCACGGCGGCGCGCGCAACGATGCGACGGCCTGCGCCATCTGCCATACGCCCAACCGTAGCAGCTCTGGTTGGGCCGCGGATTCCCGGTCCTTCATTCACGCCATCCACGGCACCAATGCACTGACGTCTTCTACGCGCAAGCGTACCGTGCCCTACACATGGCACGCCGTCTCTGCCACCGCCAATTATTCGCAGGTCGTGTTTCCTGGTGACCTGAAGAAGTGCTCAGCCTGCCACCTGGACGGCACTTATGACTTCACAGGCAGCGCCTACACGCCAGCCCTGTTGGCCAACCTGTTGGATGTGACGGTAGCAACTGGCAAGTTCAATGGCGCAAGCACAACGGCCTACTCCATCTCGCCTTATGTCGTCAAAGACAACGTGATGGATTACGGTACCGGCTTCAGTACCTCGCCTGCAGCGGTCATCACGTCAGATGTGGCTGGTACCAATCTGGTGAACTCGCCGATTGCCTCGGCCTGCTTCTCCTGCCACGACAGCGCCACAGCGCAAACGCACATGGCCAATGACGGTGGTGGCTCTATCTATGCGACCCGCGCCGTCGCTCTGACCAAGTCGGAACGCTGCCTGGATTGCCACGCCGCTGGCAAGGCATCGCCGATCAAGACCAAGCACAAGCAATAAGCTGATCCCGGCTTAGGCCCAAGTCCAAAACCCCGGCAGCGGCAACGCTGTCGGGGTTTTTTCATGCAAGCCGCAAGGGCGTGGTAGAGTTAATAAATGGATCAACTCGAGTTGGACTCGCTAAAACAGTTGGCGAACAAATATGTCTGGTGGAAAACACCCGACGAAGCCGTTTGTATGCCAGAGCGCGTCATCGCTCAGGTCATGAATATCGGTGATTACGAAGATGTCCGTGCGTTATCTAGCCAAGTGGGTGACGACGTCTTGCGCAAAGTGCTGCTCCAGGCACAGGGAGGGCAATTTAGTAGGCGATCATGGGCCTACTGGAATTACCGGCTCGGTCTGGCCAGCGTCGATGGCGTCCCTGCCATGCCGGTTCGGAGATTTGAATGAGCAGCACGTTCAGCCCGCACTTCGAAATTCTTCCGACAGCACAACAACGACTTTGGCCAGAACTCAAGCCAACGCTGGACCTGGGCTTTGTTCTGTATGGCGGCACTGCTATTGCCTTGCGTCTGGCTCATCGGCAGTCCGTTGATTTTGATTTTTTTTCGGACGAACCGCTGGACCGTGCAGCCATGTGGGCTGCCCTTTCGTTCATGCCGACATCCACCGTTCTGCAGGATGAGCGAAACTCATTAAGCATGCTGGTTCCCTATGGAGATTCGCAACGAAGCCACGTCAAAGTTTCCTTTTATGGCGCCATTGGATTCGGTCGGGTAGGCCATCCGGACATAACAATGGATGGTATTCTTCAGGTGGCCTCGCTTGACGATTTGATGGCAACCAAGGTAAAAGTTATCCTCCAACGCGCGGAAGTCAAGGACTACTGGGATATTGCGGAAATGCTCAGGGCCAACGTCAGCCTTCCAAAAGGTCTGGCCGCTGCACGGGAGCTTTTTGGACCCGCCTTCCAACCAAGCGAGAGCTTGAAGGCCATGGTCTACTTTGACGATGGTGACCTGAAGACTCTCAGTAGAGAGGACAGGATCACACTGGTCAATGCAGTTAGTGCCGTACGCGAACTTCCTGCCGTCAGGATTCTTTCGAGCAAACTGGTGACAAATCGGAATTTGCGCTAGATCAAAGTCCCTGCACTTAGGGCAGGTCCGAACGGATTATTGAAAATCGGCTGATAAGATGCCACGCTGGATTTGCGCAGTCGTTCATTTTCAAGAAATGACGCGCGGAGACGAGACCGTGGCGCCGCCACACAACCCTTTTTCTTTTTAGGATGACCAGAATGAAGATTCTTTCGACCCTGCTCGTGGCCGCCGGCCTGATGACGGCTTCTTTTGCTTTTGCTGCTGTGGACGCCGATGCAGCCCAGGCGCTGCTGAAGAAGAGCGATTGCATGAAGTGCCATGCCTTGGACAAGAAGAAGGATGGCCCGGCTTACAAGGACGTTGCCAAGAAGTACAAGGGCAAGGCGGACGCCGAAGACAAACTGATCAAGCACGTGACCCTGAGCCCGATGATCGAAATGGACGGCAAGAAGGAAGAGCACAAGTCAGTCAAGAGCAAGGACGCCGCTGAAATCAAGAACATGGTTCAGTGGATCCTGTCGCTGTAATCGTTTGAGGGTTTGACACGCATCACGACGCCACAGCTTGGGCTGAGGGCGATCAAGGTGCGTGTTTTCTTTGAAGGAATGGCTTATGCCTAAGAGATTTTTCGCCAAGCTGCAACGGATGGTAACCGGCAACTCGGCCATCAAGGTCTTGTTTGGGGGCTTCGCCCTTGCCATTGTTGGCATGAGCCTGTTTGGTACCAGCATGATTTACACCGGCACCGAGCAGTTCTGTGCCAACAACTGCCACGAGATGGCAAACAACAACACGCGTGAATATCGTGACACGATTCACGACAAGAACCGCACCGGTGTGCGCGCTACCTGCGCCGACTGCCATGTGCCGCACGCTCCGGTCCCGCTCTACATCGCCAAGATGGGTGCCCTGAACGACTTGTGGAGCCACCACGTCACACACTCGGTCGATACACCTGAAAAATTCGACGCCCAGCGCCCCATGATGGCGACCCGGGTCTGGACTTACATGAAGGGCAATGATTCGCGCGAATGCCGTTTCTGCCATGACGAAACCAAGATGGATCCGGAAAAGCAGTCTGAAATGGCCAAAGCCCGCCATATCAGGGCCAAGAAGGAAAAATTGACCTGCGTTGACTGTCATTACGGCATTGCGCACAAGGTGCCGGAAGGCCCCGGACCACAGGAAATTGAAGTGGACAAAGCCTTCATTTCCAGAAGCTCGATTTTCTAAGGCACGCGTTATTGCGACAGTTTCCCCGTGCAACCGCAGCGTTGCGCGCACCTGAGGAGTAGATTTGTATGTCGAAAATTATTGAGAGATTTCGGGCGCTGGGCTCGCGTCGAGGTTCGCTTTTGGTGCTGGCGGTCGGCCTGATTCTTGGTTTGACCGTGTTTTTCTCGGCCGGATCCTTCATGGTCTATGCCAACTCCGAAAAGTTTTGTGCCACCTCGTGCCACGAGATGAGCTACCTCGCGGTCGAGCACAAGGGCACGATTCACGACAAGAACCGCACTGGGGTACGTGCCACCTGCAACGATTGCCATGTGCCGCACGGCTACATTACCAACTATCTGGCCAAGCTCAATCTGTTCAACGACTACTGGGGTCATTTCGTCACGCATTCGATCGACACCAAGGAAAAATTCGAGGCCAAGCGCGCCGAACTGGCAGTCAAAGTGTGGGTCTACATGAAGCAGAACGATTCACGCGAGTGCCGCCATTGCCACACCACAGCCAAGATGGACGCCGAGAAGCAGACCGAAAAGGCCAAGGCACGGCACGAAAAACTGCGTACCGAGAGCCTCACCTGCATCGATTGCCACTTTGCCATTGCCCACACGGAGCCCAACGGCCCGGGACCAAAGGAACTGTTTGCCGCAGGTCCGGAAAAGAAATAAGAGGAAATCATCATGCTCATCGATTGCTATGAATGCAAAGCCAAGGTCAGCGACACAGCGGCCAGTTGCCCGCATTGCGGCGCCCTGCCTATGGATTCGGACAAATCGCTGTCTGTCTCGGTGGCCGACCTGGACATGAAGTTCATGACCATTTTCTGGTTTCTGATCAAGGCTTCAGTGGCTGCGGTGCCGGCCGTGGTGGTTCTCTATACCGCTTCGACCGTGATTGGCGGCATCGTCACGCCTTTGCTCAACCGCTAAGCCGGCTCCCGGTCATTGCGAGCGAAGCGTGGCAATCCATGCATAGACTGCGGCACTGGTCGTCACTGCGAGGAGCAGGGCGACGCCGCAGTCGCCGTGACGACATGCCCGCCGCCGTTCATCCGGCCAGTCTTTTGATCTATGTCATAGCTCTTTCACTCTTCCTCAGCGTGCGCAAGGCTGAAGTTACACTCGCTTTACTTATCTCCGGAGGTTCTTTACATGCGACTTGAGCGCTCGGTCCTGTGGGCCATTTTTGCTTGTCTTGCGAGTGTTTTTCTGGCCCTGCCGGCCAGCGCCGCGCCAGCGCCAGCAGCCCCCCCTTCACTTGATAACACCACTTGCCTGACCTGTCATGACGGCAAGAAGGGCAAGCTGGAAGTCCCCGGATCCGACGGCAAGGCGCGCGCGCTGCGCAGCGTCGCCGGCGACAAGTTTGCCCAGAGCGTGCACGCCAATATGCAATGCGTGGCCTGCCACACCGACATTGCCGACAACGCGGACAAGGCCAACGCTCACGTCAAAGACCCGGCGCTGGCACTGAAAAAAGTCGATTGCGCGGGCTGCCACACCTCGTTGTGGGAGCAGACCGAAAAATTCGGCAAGGGTGCCGAGCGCCCGCGTCTGGGGGTGGTGGCCAAGAACATCGAGGCTTACAAGAAGTCCTTCCATGCGCGGCCCAATCCGGACGACAAGACAAAGCCCAACGCCTCGTGCGACAACTGTCACGACACGCACAGCTTCAGCGTGCCGCCCAAGGGAAGTCCGCAACGCACGCAGTGGCGCCTGCAGATTCCGACGGTCTGCGGCGCTTCCTGCCATACCGAGCAACTGGAAGCCTATCTGACCTCCGTCCATGGTCAGGAAAACAGCAAGAAGCTGCTGGCGCAGGCAGCCGTCTGCTCCGACTGCCATACGGCGCACGCGATTACCAACACGTCAGGCGACGCCTTCAAGCTGACCGTTTCGACCAATTGCGGCAACTGCCACGTGGACAAGCTCGATACGTACAAGGACACTTTCCACGGCCAGGTCAGTACGCTGGGCTATGCCTACACTGCCAAGTGCTACAACTGCCACGGCAGCCACGAAATCCGCAAGGTCAACGATCCGAAATCGATGGTCCATCCGGACAACCGGATGAAGACCTGCCAGACCTGCCATAACGTCAAGAAGGGTTTGCCTGATGTGCCGGCGGCGTTCGCGAGCTATCAGCCGCACGGCAACGCACATGATTTCAACAAGTACCCGCAGATCTGGGTGGCCTGGCAAATCATGGTGCAGTTGCTGGTCGGTACTTTTGGC
>CAZZLB010000087.1:0-9211 GCA_964654655.1 uncultured Rhodoferax sp.
GCCACAGAAAATTCGATCTGGAGCGCATCTAGGAAGACGTTTGCGACGTTCCCTGGCCCTATGTTCGGCAGGGGACTCCAGCCTGTGTAAGTGATAGGCGGCTCTGCGGTCACACCTGCCATGCACCTAAGCGTGTCGCGCAAGTCTTCCAATGCGTCGTAGAAGGCTTCCGGCTGCTCTACACCTTCCTCATTGAGCAGGTTCTTGAAGCCGTGCCCCCTGATAATCACGCACTTCCACTGTCTATTGACACGGTGTAGCGTGTTGGACGTGTTGAACGTGCCCCTAGACTGTTCCCCCATGCAAATAAGAAGGACACGAGGCTTGCCGTCTATCAAGGTAGGATTGAGTATCTCCTCCCACAAGTGCCGCATGTTCGCCATCAACTTGTAGGTGCCACCCCTAGGCTCTACCCAAGATTGGATGGTAGCGCCTATGCGTGTAGCACACTGCGAGATTGTCAGGTTGTCGTTCTCGTTGCTCATGCGAAGGCTCTGGAGAACTCTTCACGGGCAGCTTGCATAACTAGCTCGTGAGTATGGGGCGTAAGGGTTGGAAAGTCGCCGCCATACGTGTCTTTGTCTGTGATAGGAAAGTAGGGACGAGGCGGAATGGTCCTGCGGGAATTGGAGTGGCCAAACTGGTGAGCAAGCGCGTATTCGCAGTCGTCCTTGCTAATACCCACCCACCAGCCCTCAGATGACGACTCCATCTTGATAGCCCCTTCTAGGAAGCCGTTGACATAGAGCGTGGCGTAGGCCCGTCCTACTTTACGGGCATAGTCAGGATGAAGTCTTTTCCACTCGTGCGGCCTATCCACTCCAATGTCTCCAATGTTGTCCTTGGTGGTATCGTAGAACTTGGTGGCCATAGAGCGGCTCATAGCCTCCTTCGCCTGCCCCAACCGTTGCTCCGTAGAGCGAACGAATGAGTCTAGGGACGCTTGGTCGATGGTGACTGATATGTTCATACCATCGCCTCCCTCAAAGCCCTTCTAAGAGCCTTTGCAGCCTTCCTTTCGTTGGCGCGGCGGACTTGACGGGACTCCTTGACGATAGGCTTCTCGCCCCCGGTAAGCCAGCAACGGCAGCCGCAGTTGTCCTCTGGCCCCCCGTTAGGGTCACCGGGATACTGCAACCCGTTGGAGAACGGCTGGTCTATGGGGCGCTCTTCGTTGTCCTGACTGGCGTGTGAGTGTCTAACCCGGTCATCCCCTACCGTCACCCACAGCTTGCTAGTATAACCTGCTTGAGTCAACGCACGAAGTTGTGCCGCCCCATAGCCAGCCTGAGCTTCCGTCTCTACCACTACGTTCCCGCTTCCCACCTTCACCGTGTCTGCCAAATCTCTTAGCCTAGCCCAGAGAGCACGACGGCCTTCACCGGCTTGCCTGCCCTCTTGGACGGCCTTCTCGAAGCGTTCCCAAGTCCGCTGGTGCCAGTCACGCACCAAAGGCGCTCTAGTCACCACAAACTGGTCGGCAAGGCTCTCCAAGGCTTCAGGCGACTCCTGCACGCCTTCCATGCTGTTCAGCCTATCCGACACTTGCTTGAAGCCTGCGTGTCCCGCTTCCTCAAATAATGTGAGGAAGTTATAGGCGTTGTCCTGCTCGTCTCTAGGCTGAGGATGCAGGAACTCTACTGCCATCGAGTCAATTGCCGAATTAACGGCCTTCCGCAGCCTGTCCTCTGCTTTGGACCGGATGACTGACAGGCGGGATAGGTCTGTCTCGGCAGCCTGAACTACATCCTTCTGAGACAGCGCGACAATACGGGACGCCAGACTGTCCAAGTCAGGCTTGCTCCCAAGTATGTCGGCTATCGTCATTATGCGCTCAGAACATTATGTCGTCACTGCGTAACCATATTGTCCAACGGCAGGTCAACATGCTGCCCGTTGTCCATCGTCTTGTAGCCATTCTCGTAGTCCGTGTCGTCCGCGTAAAGGTCGCCCCATTGAACGCCACGGATAGACGGGTTCTCATCACTCACAGCCGTCAGGTAGTCTAGGCCAGTCGGGTCAGTAGGTTGCGGGACAGGACTACCGTTGGCTAAGGATTCAAGATACTTGATGGCTTCACCATAGAAGGACGCGAAAGGGGTAAGGAGGGCTGACCCTGAGCCAATGCCTGCACCGCTCATAATAGCAGTGTAGAGGCTTGGAGACGAGTTCAGGAGTTGCCACGCTGCTAGATTGAGGACATGCCTCTTAGCGCCCGGAGGAACACAGCCGGGTGTCACAGACAGAGGGATACGACCTGCTGACTGTATTGCCGCTCTACATTCTGCTACACAGTTCTCAACCAACCTGTCTCGGCGGTTAGCTTCCGCCAAGTCCACAGCACTGCCTGATTCAGACGCGTTAGCTCCTGATTCGCCAAGGTTCTGGTTAGTCTTGGTGATGGCGTCCCACGTAAGGACTTCAGCCAAGTCTTGACCAGTAAGTGCTATCCAGTTGGTTGCCATGTAAGGGGAAAGGGAGCGTGCCGGTTAAGACACGCCCCCTGATTAACTTAGGGCTTGACAGTCGCCCAGATTACCAAGTTGGTAAGGGCGTTCGTGTTGCTGGACGGGTTCTCAACCTGAAAGAGCAGGTAAGGAGCCGCCGTAGCGCCTGCAACAGTCGTGCTGGACAGCGGCAGGTTGGTATAGACGTTCACGTCTGTCGAGCCGTTAGGCTTGATAAGCCAACCCGTAAACGCAACAGTCTGCACAGCGCCAGCAGCATCAGTCGTAGTAGCCTTGTTTACGCCGTCGTTGGAAGGCCAGATTTTGACTGTGATTGCGTTGGAGGCGTTACCGGAGTAACCTGCAACCTTTGCGCCAAACGCAACAGACGTGCCTGTGCCGATGTTTACAGCCTTCAAGCTGTTGGTGTAACCAGCAGTATCATTGGTGCCAGTGGCACTGAACCACGAGCCGGTGTAAGGCCCGTAGGACAGCACTGTATTAGGGCTGGTACCGCCGGATACGCCCAGAATGTCCGCCTGAGCAGACAGCCCAAACGCAACCAGAGCCGCAATGAGATAGTTCTTCATGTATAGAAGTTCCTTTCTTGTTTGATTGTTAATTACTTGGTGAGGAGCATACCTTGGCGCTCGTCGCCAATAGCCACGCCGAACATGCACTGGACGCGCAGGCTGGCGAGTTCGTAGTTGTGGTCAAGGTGCTTCACAACCATGAACGTCATTCCAGTCCTCGGCTCAGTCACAAGCTCGATAGCCGCAGTGGACGGCACGTCGGGGAGGACCTGAGTGTAGTCCAACGGAGTGCGGCTCACAAACAGGAGCGCGTTGCGAGTGCCGCAGATACCAATGGTGGTAGCGTTGGCATAGGTGCCCGGAGTCACCACGTAAGGCGAGGCGGCGCTGCCAGCACCAGTGACGGTGCATTGGTCAGTAACCAACTGGCTCTTACGGAACTTGATATTACCGAGCCGGCTGAACCGGCCTGTCTCAACAAGGTTCTCGCCGGTCCGGGCCATAGCGCCCCAAATGGACTGATTGATTACGAAGTTGGTGTCGGCAGCAGCAGCGGCGTACGGACGAGTATGCACCCAGGCAAACCGTTGGAGGTCTGTGTCGCCGGGGTCCTCATCGCCACCGGGGAACTTCGCCAAATCCATCGCGGCAGGCAGGTAGGCGGTGAACGTAGCCAGATTGGCCTCGTTCAAGCTGAACGTGTGAGTGCCAGCGTCGTTGGTGTAGCCCGGAGTCAACGTCTTGGTAGAAGTCGAGGTTCCGTCGTTGGCGATGCGGGTGCTACCATTGATTGCCGTGTTGACAATCTTGTAGATGATGTACTCGCCCAAGCCGTAAAGCTGGGGAGTCCGCTGTTCGTTGAACAACTGACGAGGAGTAGCAGAGAGGATGTTGTTGTTGAACGAAATCGGAACGCCAGCGTGCTGGTCCATCGTCACGTTCACATCCGTAGTGCTCGCGCCCACAGTTGACCAAGCGTTCGTCGCGGTCTTCAGCATGACGCCGGGGACGCCGATGTAGCGAGTGCGAACAACTTGGTTGAACAGCACAGGCTGGTCAGAGATGTCCGTGGCAATATCGGCAACCGGGGCCAACTGATTGCTGAGGAAACCAAGGTTGCGCTGAAGCAACAGGCCGGTGTTCAAGACACCCACCGGATTGCTCGCACCGGGGTCAGGATAGTCGCCAGCGCGAATCACGTCCTTGACGATGCTTCCGCCCACGTCTGCGCCTTTGCCAATCAAGTCGCTGAGGTGTGCATAGACAGTGGAACGCTCGCGAGAACGCTGGATGGCATCCTTCATGGCTGTCTCGCTATGACGGGCGCGGCAGACGATACCACCGTTGCGGACTTCCTTCAGGAACGGCTTGTCGGCTTCCAAGCAGGCGCGAACTGTGTCACGCACGCCCATCTCGCCAACTTCCACATGCTGTTCAGACGCTTCGACTACCGCAGAGGAAGTAGTCTGACGGCCTTCAAGGCTCTGCGCGGCTTTCACCGGCTGAACATTGACGTAGCTGACGCCAGCGCCAGGAGACGCGGCTTCAATGGTGAGAGCGGTAGCACGGATGGCGCTCACGTCCTCTTTGGGGAGGAACTTGCCTTCCTTACGACCTGCTTCGATGGCACTGTCAATGACGCTCTCACGAGCCTTCACGACGGCCTGTTGCGCTGCCCACTCAGAGGCGGAGACAGCAAGACCGGACTCTACCAGTTTGGCAAACTGAGTAGCATCCACTTCGACGACTTCGCCCAGCTTGTAGTTACCTTCCGGGCGCGTAATAACTGCTTTCATGTTGTTGTTGTTTCTAGTGCCCTCTTTGTTACACGGCGGGCGAGCCGCTCACCCCGGCTACGGGGCAGATTGTTTCAGGAGTTGTTGCATCCTTAGCCTTTAGAATGAAACGAGCCTTGTTAATAGCTCCGTCCATGTCGGCTAGGATGTTCAAAAGTGATGCGTCTGACTCTTCGGAGAGTCCGCTACGGAGCGACTTGACGGCCTCAATGCCGCAGTCAAGCACCTCAGTCAACGTAGAGCCGCAGGAGTGAAGCTCGCCTACTTTCACCCACTCATGCTTTGCGCCGCAGTAGGCCTCAACGAATTTGTCCGAAAGTTCGGCAATCGCATCGTAGAGTTCGCCAAGGGCTTCGTGGTCGTTCAGAAGCGTAGAGGCGTTCCAGTGAGCCACTTGGAGGGATGCCTGTAGGGACAGTAGGCTAGTAACGTCCAACGCCATGGACTCTTGGATGGCCTCAGCCTGCTTGTTGGGAATGTCCACGCCCAGCGGCACCTCCTCCGCCTTTACCGCCTCGCTAGGAGTAGCGTCAGTAGCTTTGGCTTTGTGGAGCCGCTTGATGGCATCCTCGTGCAACCTAGCCTGCTTGGTGTGCTGGGAGCTAATGAGTTCGTGTAGCGACTTCTCAGCCGCACTAGCTATCTCAGCCGCAGCAAGCTCTAGGTTGGCCGTAGAGGCTTTCTCGTGCGCTACTTGAGCCTTGGCATGGTCATCAGGACTATCACTCTGTGACGCTACGCTAGATAACTTATGAGCTTGGTCTGACTCAACCGCTACACCAGTCCTACGGTGTATCCAACCTTTGATGATACCAGCAGACGTGCCGGCAGCCTGCACGGTGTCCAGTTGGACAGCCTCTTTAGCCTTCACGGGAGCCATCTCACGGAAGGCAGGCTTGTTGGTCAATGTCCCTACGCAGAACGCGCAGCCGGTAATCCTTGCGGGGTTGCTCTCTGAGCCTCTCACGCCTTCAGGGAAGGTGTAGATGCCATCCTCTAGAACGGCTTTGGAGTAGTCTGCGTCGGACAGGAAGGACGGACTCCACGAGCGGTGTATCCTACCGTTCACATTGTGGACACCCAAGGCAGACGGTTCTGCCGTCAGGTAAACACCGTCCTCCCTAGAGCTAAAGGATTGCGCCCAAACCGCTGCGTCCTTCTCCTCGTGCTCAATGCACCCAAAAGGTAATTGGCGAGGCGCAGAGGCCCGTAGTTGCTCCAGAGAGCCTTGCAATACCTTAGCTACCGTCTGAGGGTCAACTTGGACTGTAAGGACAATGGCGTGTCCCCTGAAGCCTGCACAGACCGTGTGACGGCCTGCTGGCATATACATGAACTCTACCGGCTCACCCTGCTTCCACTCCTTACTGGCTGAAGAGGCGAACTCAGCCATTGCGCCCCGACAGTGGATGATGTCAATAGGAGCACGAGCCTGCACAACCTCTGTAGGAGGGTTCAGAATTTCGCTTACCGTTGGCCTGCTACCAAGAATATCCGTCAAAGTCATAGACGCTCCTTTATTGCCTCCCACTCCCCGTTAAGCTTGTCAGCCCCCTCAGCCTGCACGACAAGCTCCTCCATAGCCTTTAGCTGCTCGTTGGACATATCAGAAAGGCGTGATCTGACGGCTTGCACATCCCAAACGTGCTCAGTAGCCTCTACTTCGTCCTTCTTCAGCTTACCCTCACGCCCGCCGTCAACACCGGGGATGCCTTGATTCGCCTGTTCTGGCGAACTGGCTACCGTTGCTACCTGTAATTCGGCTTGTTGGACGAGTAGCGACTTCTTCAGCCTATCCTCCTCGCTCAACATGACTTCAATCTGGCCTCGGTTCATCACCAAGTCGCCAACTTCAGGTTGAGTGAAGCCAATCTTCTTGTAGAACTCGTCGGCACGGACTATCAAACCAGACGCGCAGACTGAACCGGCAATCTGGCCTACCTCTACTGAGGTCAGCGGGCGAGTGAAGTCAGGGACGATTTCAGGACACTCGTGCTCGTTGCCGTAGTTCAGTCGGAGGATAGCCCTTGCAAGTTGGCGAATAGGATTCCTTGCCAACCAACAGGAAAGTGCATATACTCGCTCCTGCTTGACATCCATCTTCAAATCGCCACCACCAAGCTGTCCGGGGATGCTCTTGGTCGTAGTCTCCTGCCCCAACAGGAGGAACAAGGCCATCTTGTCGGCTTCCTCGCTCAGATACCGTTGTGGGTTGTCAGAACCCAAGGCCATCGGGGGATGGATCGTAGCTTTGGTGCCTTCAGGATGGATGAGCCGACGTTCTGGGCCAGCGTTCTTGGTGAACGCCATCAACTTCGCTCTTTCCTCAGCATCCGATTTACCTGGAACGTATGTAATGTCAATGAAAGGCGAGCCGAACTGCTTCGCCGTGTTGAGCATCCACTCTTGGTTCCACTGTCGAGCCGCCCAATACCACACGAGGGGCCGCATGAAGCCTGCTCCTAGAGCAGAGCCGCTCCTAGACATGAACTGGCCTACAATGAACTTGTTAGGATTGACACCACCGGGCAAAGCTCTA
The DNA here is from genome assembly GCA_964654655.1 of uncultured Rhodoferax sp. Taxonomy (GTDB): domain Bacteria; phylum Pseudomonadota; class Gammaproteobacteria; order Burkholderiales; family Burkholderiaceae_C; genus Rhodoferax. The sequence continues at coordinate 7,316 of CAZZLB010000087.1, forward strand.
CGTTCTGCAAAGGACAACATGCCAAACTGCGAGGCTGTCCTGTCGTCAGTCAGGGCTATCAATCCGTCATTGGAGAACGTGAAGTGACGCGGATGCACCCAACTAGACGCTCTAGGCATCCAGCCGTGCTCATCCCTCGTCCAGCTAATCTCACACATGGTCACGCCGTTCAACATGGCATCAAGCATGTCGTAGGCGAAACCGCTGAACCCCTTCTCGTCACTAGCCGCGTTAGGCTTGAACGCCTTGAACGCTCTGTTGACCAGCCCCGCTTTCTCCTTAGCCTCATCGCTAGGCTCAGAGCCTTCCTCAGCGTAGGGCACTACGTTGAACCGTGCGTAGGCTACCGCCTCTCTCAGTTGATGCGCTGCCATGCGGAACACAGGCCATGTGTCCGACATGAGCGAGAGAAGCTGCCATTGCTGCCACAAATCCCCACCAAGCGCAGCACGGAGTATCTGAAGGCACTGCTGAGGGGTAAGCTTGTTCGGGAGGGCAAGATACCAGAGTTCACGCGGGTCGCCTCGGATAGCCCTGTCCTCCAAGTCGCCAGACCACTCGTAGGGCTGTTTAGTAGGGTAGAGTTGGCCGGGAGCTTGGTCGAGTTTGGCCATTGAGGACGGCGCTACGCCAGCACGCGCAAGAACAGGCTCATTGAGCCTATTCGAGGCGGACCTAGCAGCAAACAACGTCCCGTCAACCGCCAGTTTAGGCGACCGAGTTATGTTGAAACCTAGTATGTTCAATATAGGCAGCAAGGAACTGTCCCGTGCCGCATGTCTATATCGTTAAACGAAACAGGATTCAATGTCAAGCCTTTTCTTGACGGCCTACTTTAACGCTAAAGTCAACTGAGCCAACTCGCGCTCTATCCGCTCGCAGGCTACTTGGAAGTAATGGGGGTCACGCTCTATCCCAAGGAAGCACCTGTTGGCCCTCACGCAAGCCACTCCCGTTGTTCCGCTGCCCATCGTATTATCCAGGACGATATTGCCAGCGTTGGTGTAGGTACGGATCAGGTATTCCATCAGCGCGACGGGCTTTTGGGTGGGGTGAAGCCCGACTTCACAGCCAAACTTCTGCCACGATGATGGCACACGCATCTCCGGCAGCATTTGCGGCCCTCTCCCCTCAAACTCCCTATAATTCTCCGACTGAGAACGAAACGCTACGCCATATTTAACCCTATCAGCGCCCCCTCCAGTCCGTTCTTGCATCTGCTTGTTATACGTCCATCCCTTCTCTGCAAAGACAATAACAGACTCGTGTTCTTTCATCGGCTCCCTCACCGTGTTGGCAAAATTGCTTCCGCGATTCTTAATCCAGACCCACTCGTGCCGGAACCACTCTGGGTTGCTCATCACCAGCATGGAAGTAAACGGCTGGCTTGCCGTCAGCACAATAGCCGCATTCGGCTTGCAGACGCGCCTGTAGGCTTGCCACAACGGCTCAAATGGTATTACAACATCCCACTTGCACGCAGTCGTACCGTAGGGCAAGTCGCACAATACCATGTCCACCGAGCCGTCCGGTATGTCTGCCATGCGTTCTAGGCAGTCGGCTAGGTAGAGGGTGCAGGGGCCAAGCTGGCGTTTCTCAATGCTCATAGTCCACACTGTTCCGGCGTTGCTTCCACCATCCTTTGCCCCAACCTGCCACACAGGGGGCATACGAACCAGCCGTCCTTCTCCACCTCGCGCTCCGCATACCTGTTGGGGCAGTCGGCGTCCTCTGAGCAGGCTAGGACGGTAGAGCCGTTGGCGTCCTTTACGAATGGCCCTTCTACTCTGTAGGGCTTGACGGCGAGTGCTTGCTCGACTTGTATTTTCGTTCGCATAACTTGACTAGCTCCCTCCACCTAGCTTTCCATTCTGCGTGTGTTCCTTGGTAGATAGG
>CAZZLB010000088.1:0-9143 GCA_964654655.1 uncultured Rhodoferax sp.
CCCGGATGCAGCAGCAGGTAGCGCGCTGGCCAGCGCGCCGCTCCCAGCAGACGCAGCAGGCGCTCGTGTACCTTGGGGCGCTCAAGCAGTAGCGCGAGGTAGCTTTCGCGGCGCAGCAGGGGTTCGATCCAGTCCACCAGGCGCACGGCGGCGCTCTCGCTGACCAGATCTTCGTCGATCCACAGCGCGGTGCGAGACAGCAGGCGCAGCAAGCGAGTGCGTGAATCCTCGCGCAGTGCCAGCACCCGGGGATGCTCACGCCAGGGTGCCACGCGCTGGCGCAGTTCGGTCGGCAACTGCCGCAACAATTCGTCAAAACCGGGTGCCGCGGTATTGCCTTTGGCACCATTGCAGCCCTTGCATTCCTTCTCCGCACCGCCGCCGAGCAGGGAGTCGAACTCCTGTGCCACCAGCTCGCGATGGCTGTCAAGCTGGTGCAGCAGGGCGGGCGCTGCAGCGTAAGCCATGGTGCGGGCAATCCAGTCCAGATCGGCGTCCTGGGTCGGCAGCACATGCGTCTGTTGATCGTCCAGATATTGAATGCGGTGCTCGACCCGGCGCAGAAAATCGTAGGCCTCGGCCAGAGCCTGGGCGCTGGCTTGCGGCATCAGTCCGGCCTTGGCCAGACGTGGCAGGGCGCTCAGGGTGGGGCGCGTCCTGAGCTCCGGAAACTGGCCGCCGCGCACCACTTGCAGCAACTGCACAATGAATTCGATCTCGCGGATGCCGCCGCGTCCGAGCTTGACGTCGTTGGCACGCTCCGGGTGGCCGCTGCTGCGCTTGCTGGCGTGCTCGCGTATCTGGCGGTGCAGCACGCGCAACGAGTCAAACACGTTGTAGTCGAGGTAGCGCCGAAAGACAAAGGGCAGTACCACGTTGCGCAGGTTCTGCGCTGCACTGTTGTCGGTGCAGCCCAGCCGCGCCACGACACGGCTCTTCAGCCAGGCAAAGCGCTCCCACTCCCTTCCCTGCACATGAAAGTATTCTTCCAGGGCACCGAGGGAGACGGCAGGCGGTCCTGAATTGCCGTTCGGGCGCAGGGCCAGATCGACCCGAAAAACAAAACCGTGTTCGGTGCTGTCGCCGATCAGCGCATAGATCGCGCGCACCACCTTGGCAAAGTACTCGTGGTTTGAAATCCTGCCACGCCCTTCGGCAGAGCCGCTGGTCTCGCCGTCGTGGTCGTAAACATAGATCAGGTCAATGTCGCTGGAGACATTGAGCTCACGCGCGCCAAGTTTGCCCATACCCACAATCCACAGCTGTGAGCGCTCGCCGCTGCCCGAAAGCGGCACACCGTGGCTTTGGTCAAGCGTTTGCTGTACCTGGGCGCAGGCCTGTCCAAGCGAGAACTCAGCCAATTCCGTCATGGCCTGTGTGACCTGCTGCAGCGTGGCGCCCTGGTCGCAATCCAGACAGAGCAGGCGTTCGAGTACGAGTTGGCGGATGATGCGCAGGGCGCTGCCGAGATCGCTGCCACGGTCGCACAGCGCAGTCAAGGCTTGCGCCATCCTTGTCTGATCAGGGACACCGGGCGGCAACAGATCGAGCTCGCTGGCATAGCGGCGTTGCACACGCTGGCACAGGCGCGAGTGCGGGGACAAAGCGGCTCGGGTCATAATTCCTGTCATGGCTAACGGTTCCAAATGATTGACACGACTGCTGCACCCTCATCCAGGCTGGCAATATCGACCACCGTAGCTCGCTGGGCGCTGGGTGTCGTCGTTGCGGCCTGGTTTCTTTGCGGGGTGACCTGGGGCGCGTTGCACTGGCTGATTGTGCCGCGAATTGGCGAGTACCGCCCATTGCTCGAAGAGCGCGCCAGTCAGATTCTTGGAGTCAAGGTGCACATCGGTGCCGTGGTGGCGCATTCCACGGGCATGATTCCCTCGTTCGAACTGACCCGGGTTCAGCTCTTTGACGCGCAGGGGCGAGAAGCCCTCTTGCTGCCAAGGGTACTGGCGGCACTTTCACCGCGATCACTGTGGTTCCTCGGATTTGAGCAACTTTATATAGACCACCCAGAGCTCAATGTCCGGCGCGCTCAGGACGGCAGGATCACGGTTGCCGGACTCGACTTTTCCAAAGAGGGCAGACCCGATAACGCTGCCGCAGAATGGTTTTTTTCGCAGATCGAGTTTGCCATTCACGACGGTACGATCCGCTGGACCGATGAAATGCGCGCCGCACCTACGCTCGAACTCAAGCAGCTTGATCTGGTGGTGCGCAATCGCGGTCGTCACCATGACATGCGACTGGACGCGACCCCGCCGGTGCAGTGGGGTGATCGATTCAGCCTGCGTGGCATGTTCCAGCAGCCGCTGCTCTCGCGCAGCAAAGGGAGCTGGCGAGACTGGGAGGGGCAACTCTATGCTGAATTCGCCCGTGTTGACTTGTCCGAACTTCGCCGTTACGCCGAAATCGGTATCGACTTGCGCCAGGGCAATGGGGCATTGACGGCCTGGTTTGACATCACACGCGGGGAATGGATGGGAGCGGCAGCGGACGTCGCTCTGGGGGAGGTCAGTGTGACACTGGGCAAAGACCTGCAGGCGCTTGAGTTGCAGTCGGTGCGCGGACGTCTTGCGGGCAAGCTGCTGGCCGCGGGTTTTGAGTTCTCCACGCAGGCCTTGCAGTTCGACACGCGCGACGGCCTGCATTGGCCCGGTGGCAATGTCAGCGTGACTTATCTGGGTTCGGAAGGCAAGGTAGCCGCGCGTGGTGAGCTCAAGGCAGACAAGCTTGACCTGAGTTCCTTGTCGCAGATCGCCAATCGCCTGCCGCTCGATCCGGTGGCTCGCGCCGCCCTGGCTGCCCACGCGCCGCGCGGACTGGTGGACAGATTGCAGACAAGCTGGCAAGGTCCCGTGGAGAACATGAGCAAGTTCGACGTCAAGGGCTTGGTCAGCCAGCTCGAACTCGCGCCAGCTGCAGGTTTTCCGGGTATCAAGGGGGCCGGCATTGAGTTTGATCTCAACCAGTCTGGCGGGCGCGCCGTCGTCAGCGTTGCCAGCGGTTCGCTCGCGTTGCCCAATGTTTTCGATGAACCGGTAATAGCTGTCAGCCAGTTGACGACCGATGTGCGTTGGCAGATCAGCGGTGAAAAGATCGCTGTCCAGTTGCCCAATCTGAAGTTCAGCAATGCCGACGCGCAGGGCGAGGCGCAAATCAAATGGGAGACCAGTGAGCCGGCCAAGTCGACCGGACGGTCCAGGTTTCCTGGTGTGCTCGATTTGCAGGGAACCCTCAGTCGAGCAGACGGAACCCGCGTGCACCGTTACCTGCCTTCGGTGATTGAGCGCTCGGTGCGTGACTATGTACGCGATGCAGTACAGGCAGGTACGGCCAGTGGCGTGAAGTTCAGGGTCAAGGGAGATTTGCGCGACATGCCTTTTAGCGATCCCAAACGTGGCGAGTTCCGGATTGCAGCCGACGTTCACAACGCCAGTTACGCCTACGTGCCACGTCGGCTGCAGGCGCGCGATGCGATGCCCTGGCCTGCCCTGACTCAACTCAATGGCGAACTGATTTTTGAGCGTGCAAGGATGCAGGTCAAAGGAGCACGCGCCAGAATCGGCGCCAGCGCGGGATTGCAGGTCAGCAAGGTGGAGGCGTCCATTGCCGACCTCGATCGCCCGGTGGTCGTGGTCAGCGCCGAGGCCCGGGGAGCTTTGGCCGAGGGGCTGGGAATTGTCAATGGTTCTCCGCTGGCGGCCATGACTTCCAATGCGCTGGTGCGCGCCGTCGCGAGCGCGAGCGCCGACTACAAACTCAAATTGACACTGCCGATTGCCGATCTGGACAAGTCCAGGGTGCAGGGCAGTGTGACGCTCGCCGGCAACGACATCCAGATAACGCCCGATACACCGAAATTGACACGCGCTCGTGGCAGCGTCAATTTCTCGGAGAGTGATTTTTCGATCATCGCGGGTCAGGCGCAGATGCTCGGTGGCGAAGTACGGCTTGAAGGAGGGTCTGTGCCGCTCCTTGCTGGCAGCGCGACCCGCTCCGGGCCTTCGATGCTGATTCGCGCCAGCGGCAGAGTCACGGCCGAAGGCTTGCGCCAGGCCAGGGAACTGGGGTTTGTCGCGCGGCTGGCGCAACATGCGAGCGGTGGCGCGGCCTACACCGCGGCGCTGGGTTTCCGGCGTGGTGAGCCCGAATTGCTGGTCACCAGCAATATGCAGGGCCTGGGCTTGAATCTGCCCGCGCCGTTCAGCAAGAGTGCCGAAGCTGTACTGCCATTTCGGCTGGAGACGGCATTGCTGCGCGAGTCACTGCAGCCCACGGCGAACGCTCCGGTGCGTCTGCGCGATCAGATGACGCTTGACTTTGGACGCCTGGCTTCAATTGTCTATATCCGCGATCTGTCAGGACCCGATCCGCGCGTTCTGCGTGGCAGCATGGCAGCGGGGCTGTCGCCGCAGGAAACGGTGCCGCTGCCCGACGAGGGGGTGGCTGCCAACATCAACCTGGGCAGCTTTGATCTGGATGCCTGGGAAGCGGTGCTGTCGGTCGCCACGGGTACTTCACTGACAGACGCCCGGGTTGCCAGCACGCCCTTGACCTATCTGCCGACAACCGTGGCGGTGCGGGCCCGCGACTTGCGTTTTGGCGGGCGCAAATTCAGCAACGTGGTGGTTGGAGGTTCCCGTGAGGGGCTCTTGTGGCGCGCCAATCTGGACGCAAGCGAGCTCAGTGGCTACCTTGAATACCGCCAGGCGTCGGAGACGAGCGCTGGGCGTGTTTACGCCAGACTGGGCAAGCTGATTGTGGCCCCCAGCGATGTCAGTGAGGTGGAGGCGCTGCTCAATGAGCAACCGGCCAGCATCCCGGCACTCGATATTGTGGTGGAGGACTTTGAGCTGCGCGGCAAGCGCCTGGGGCGTCTGGAGGTCGAGGCCATCAACCGGGGCACTGTCGCACCCGGTGGCAGTGGCGGCACGCGCGAGTGGCGACTGGGCAAGTTCAACATCAGTACGCCGGAGGCGTCATTGACCGCCAGCGGAAGCTGGAGTGGCGTCAATGCCCAGAGCAATCTGCCTGCGGCGCCAGGCAAGCGCGTCACGGCGGAACGAAGACGCACCGTGATGAATTTCAAGCTCGACGTGGCAGATGGCGGCGAATTGCTGGCACGATTTGGCATGAAGGATGTGGTGCGCCGGGGACGCGGCAAGATGGAGGGGCAGGTGGCCTGGCTGGGTTCACCCTTCAGCCTGGATTACCCCTCGATGACTGGCGCGTTCACTGTCAACATCGAGAACGGACAGTTTCTCAAGGCGAACGATCCGGGTATTGCCAAGTTGCTCGGCGTGCTCAGCCTGCAGGCCTTGCCCAGGCGTCTGACGCTGGATTTCAGGGATGTTTTCAGCGACGGCTTTGCTTTTGACTTCTTCCGCGGCGACGTCGGCATCGAACAGGGCATGGCCAGGACCAACAATTTGCAGATGAAAGGCGTCAACGCAGCGGTACTGATGGAGGGGAGCGCGGATCTGGCGCGTGAAACGCAGGATCTCAGGGTGATTGTGGTTCCAGAAATCAACGCCGGCACGGCTTCCCTGATAGCTTCGGTCATCAACCCTGCGATCGGCCTGTCTACCTTTCTGGCGCAGTTGCTGTTGCGCCGGCCTTTGAATGAGGCTGCAACCCAGGAATTCCACATCGATGGCAGTTGGGTGGACCCGAAAATCACCAAGGTTGATCACAAGGCGGCGGCCGCTTCATCCGATGATATCGCTCGTTAAGCGCGTTTGGCGACTGTCGACCTTGACCGGTCACGGCCTGCTCGTGGGCCTGCTGGTGGCCTGTGCAAGTGCGCCTGCCCCGCGCGTGCCGGAGTCGGCGGCGCCCCCTGCGGGCGAACTGCAGATAGCGGCAGCCCTCGCTCAACGCGACGGTCAGATTGAGGGTGAACACGCTTTGCCGGCGCCCATCCTGCAAGCCAGGAGTCGCTGGACGGCGGTGCGCTGGACCGACCTGCCTGGTTGGCAGGGCGACAAGCTGCACGAAGCATGGAACGCCTGGCTGAAGAGTTGTGAGCGGCCGGGACCGGTATTCGCACCCTTGTGCCCGCAGGTGCGGGCGCTGAGCATTGCCGACGCTGCAGCGCAGCGTGCCTGGATGATGGCCTACTTGCAGCCCTACCAGGTGGAAGCATTGAACGGAACGACCGAGGGTCTGTTGACTGCCTATTTCGAGCCGCTGCTGGAAGCTTCGCGAAAAGCCACGAAACAGTTTTCGGTTCCGCTGTACCAGCCACCGGCAGGTCTGGCGCAGCGCAAGCCCTGGTACACACGCCAGGAAATCGATACATCGGTGCAGGCGCAGACCGCGCTGCGCGGGAGGGAGATTGCCTATCTGGCTGACCCGATCGATGCACTGGTATTGCAGATTCAGGGCAGCGGGCGCCTGCGTGTGACAGAGGCTGACGGCACGCAAGTCATGCTGCGCTTGTCATATGCAGGCTCCAATGAGCATCCGTACAAGAGTGTCGGGCGCTGGTTGATCGATCAGGGCGCGCTGCGCGACGCCTCCTGGCCCTCGATCAAGGCCTGGCTGCAGCGCAATCCGGAGCGTGTCAATGACTTGCTCTGGAGCAATCCACGCGTGGTGTTCTTTCGGGAGCAGCGATTGTCCGAACAGGAGGGCGTCTGGGGCCCGAGAGGTGCACAGGGTGTGGCGCTGACGCCGGGGCGCTCGATTGCTGTGGATCCGACCAGTATTCCCTATGGCACACCGGTCTGGCTCGACTCGAGCGGGTCGACGGCTCATCTGCAAAAACTCGTGCTGGCTCAGGACACCGGCAGCGCTATCGCTGGTGCGGTGCGGGCCGACTATTTTGCGGGCGCTGGTAGTGCTGCGGCGGACCTCGCGGGTCGACTGAAGCAGCCGCTGCGACTTTGGGTGCTTTGGCCCAAGGGCAGGTAAACAGGCGCCAGGCCGCGCCGCATACAATAGCGGGCCGTCAGATTTGGAGTATTTCCGTGTTTATTTCTTCTGCTTTTGCTCAGACCGCCACCGCTGGCGGCGATATGCAGTCCTCACTCATGAGCATGCTGCCTCTGGTGTTGATGTTTGTGGTGCTTTATTTTGTAATGATTCGTCCCCAGATGAAGAAGCAAAAGGAGCACAAGACCATGATTGATTCCCTGGCAAAAGGTGACGAGGTTGTTACTGCGGGTGGCGTGCTCGGCAAGGTCGCGAAACTCGGGGACAGCTACTTGAGTCTGGAAGTTGCAAGCGGTGTTGAGGTGCAGATCCAGCGCAGTGCCGTCGTTCAGGTGCTGCCCAAAGGCAGCATCAAGTAAACAAGAAACGCGATCATGAATCGTTACCCGGTATGGAAGTACACGATCATTGTGATCGCGTTGGTGGTGGGGTTTTTGTACACCCTGCCGAATTTTTTTGGCGAGGCACCTGCGGTTCAGGTCTCGTCTGCCAAAGTCACCATCAAGGTTGATGGCGGCACCAAGCTGCGGGTCGAAGAAATTCTGAAGGCGTCCGGCATTACTGCCGATTTTGTGACGCTGGACAATACCTCGGTCAAGGTGCGCTTCGGCAACACCGAAACGCAGCTCAAGGCCAAGGACGCGATTCAAAAGGCCTTGATACCGGATGGGGCCAACGCTGGCTACATCGTGGCGCTGAACCTGCTGTCGCGCTCGCCGGTCTGGCTCACTTCCCTGCATGCCTTCCCGATGTATCTGGGGCTGGATTTGCGTGGTGGCGTGCATTTCATGTTGCAGGTCGACATGCAGGCGGCGCTGGCCAAGAAAGCGGAATCCTTGTCAGGTGACATCCGCACCGGATTGCGTGAAAAAAATGTACGCCATAGCGGCATCAGTCGCAATGGTCAGACCATCGAAGTGCGATTCCGGGACATGACGACACTGACGGCCGCCAGGAACCTGATGCTCGATCAGTTTCCGGACCTGCAGATGGTGGAGGCGCCAGACGGGACCGAATTCAAGCTGACCGCCAGCATCAAACCCGAGGCGGCACGCCGGGTTCAGGATCAGTCGCTCAAACAGAACATCACCACCTTGCACAACCGGATCAACGAACTCGGCGTGGCCGAGCCGGTGATTCAACAGCAGGGGCTGGACCGGATTGTGGTGCAGTTGCCCGGGGTGCAGGACACCGCCAAGGCCAAGGACATCCTGGGACGCACCGCGACGCTGGAAGTGCGCATGGTGGATGAGACCAGTGAAGCACGGGCGGCGGAGAGCGGCGCTGCCGCCGTGCCCTTCGGCTCCGAACGTTACCTGGAGCGCAACAGCCAGCCGGTGATCGTCAAGAAGCAGGTCATCCTGACAGGTGAAAACCTGACCGACGCGCAGCCCGGCTTTGACAGCCAGACACAGGAGGCGGTGGTCAACCTGACGCTGGACGCCAAGGGCGCGCGCATCTTCCGGGACGTGACGCGTGAAAACGTTGGCAAGCGCATGGCCATCTTGCTGTTTGAAAAGGGCAAGGGCGAGGTCGTCACGGCACCTGTGATCCGTTCCGAGATTGGCGGTGGCCGGGTGCAGATTTCCGGTCGCATGACCTCGATGGAAGCCAACGACACTGCCTTGTTGCTGCGTGCTGGCTCGCTCGCTGCGCCGATGGAAATCATCGAGGAAACCACCATCGGCCCAAGTCTGGGCGCGGAGAATATTGCCAAGGGCTTCAACAGCGTCACTTATGGTTTCGCTGCCGTGGCCGTTTTCATGTGCATTTACTATGTTCTGTTTGGCATGTTCTCCAGCGTTTCACTGGCCGTCAATCTGCTGCTGCTGGTGGCTGTCTTGTCGATGTTGCAGGCAACCCTGACGCTGCCCGGCATGGCGGCGATGGCGCTGGTTCTTGGTATGGCGATTGACTCGAACGTGCTGATCAATGAGCGGGTTCGCGAGGAACTGCGCAACGGCGCCTCGGCACAGGCGGCGATCCACGCTGGCTATGACCGGGCCTGGGCCACGATTCTGGACTCGAACGTCACCACACTGATCGCCGGCCTGGCACTTCTGGCCTTTGGCTCCGGCCCGGTGCGTGGCTTTGCGGTCGTGCATTGCCTGGGTATCCTGACCAGCATGTTCTCTGGCGTGTTTTTCTCCAGAGGACTGGTCAATCTCTGGTACGGCCGACAGAACAAGCTCAAG
>CAZZLB010000089.1:0-9120 GCA_964654655.1 uncultured Rhodoferax sp.
GTTTAGGCGCAACGTCGTGTCACCGGGATGGTGATCTTGGCTGAGGCCAAACCACGCAACACGTCACCGATCACAATCACGCTGGGACTGGCGATTTCTTCCTGCTCCAGGGTGCGCTGCAAGTCGGCCAGCGTGCAAACGACGTGACGCTGCCCGACCCGTGTCGCGTCCTGGATGGCGGCCACCGGAGTGCCGGCTGGCAGGCCGCGCAGCAATTCCTCCTGGATGTGACCAGCGTTGCCCACGCCCATGTAAATGACCAGTGTCAACCTGGCGCTGTGCGCCGTGGTGGCGAGCGTCTTCCAGTCGGTTTCTGCAGTGCCTGATCCTGCGTGACCTGTAACGAGAATAACTCCCTGGGCGTACTCCCTGTGTGTCAGCGGCACTCCCAGGGTCGTCACGGCGGCGAGCCCCGATGTAATGCCATTGACCACGTTGACCGCGATGCCTGCGGCACGGAGGTGTTCGACTTCCTCGCCGCCACGACCAAAGATGAAGGGGTCACCGCCTTTGAGACGGACGACGGTCTCACCTCTGTGAACCGCTGAGATCATCAGTCTTTCGATGAAGGCTTGTGGCGTGGACTTGCATCCGCCACGCTTGCCCACATGGACGACTCGCGCGCCTGGTGAGGCCAGGGCAAGGACTTTTTCGTCGACCAGATCATCCACCAGCAGCAGGGTGGCCGCTTGAATCGCCTTGACGGCTTTGATGGTGAGCAATTCGGGGTCGCCCGGGCCGGCTCCAACCAGCGTGCAACTGCCAAGCCCATTTTTCTGAAGGATGCCGTCGATGTTCATGAGGCCATTGTCCGTGATGGCTGATAACCTTTGGCAATGAGCTTATGCACTGGTCAACTGCCATAATCAGCGGAACATCAACAGTCGGCGGCGCGGCTCTTGTCGCTGCCCGAAGGGTGTTCTTCAGGTATAGAAAACAGTGATCTGGATAGCAATTTTGACGGGAACTCTGGCGGCCGGCATTGGCAGTGTCTGGCTTGCGGCCCTGCTGAGCTTTGGTGTGCTGGCACGGTACACGCAGCACATGCTGAGTCTGGCAGCAGGTGCGCTGCTGGCCACCGCATTCCTGCATTTGTTGCCGGAAGCCTTCGAAGGGCAGGTGGCGGCGCACAAGCTGTTCGTCGCATTGCTGGTGGGACTGATTTTTTTCTTCCTGCTGGACAAGGCCGAGTTGTGGCACCATGGACACGAGCACCATCACGAGAACCATCACGAGAACCATCACGAGCACACACAGGATCAGCATGACCATGGGCCGGCCGCTGGCACATGGGCCGTGCTGACGGGCGACAGCGTGCACTGCTTCGGTGATGGTGTGATGATCGCCTCGGCGTTTGTCGCCGACCTGCGACTGGGCGTGATTGCGTCGCTTGCCGTGCTGGCGCACGAAGTGCCGCACCACATGGGTGACCTGATGGTGTTGCGTTCTGGTGCTGGCAACCGGCGTGCCGCGGTACTCAAGGTTTCACTGGCAGGGGCTGTGACTTCACTGGGTGGTCTGGTCGGTTACTGGCTGGTGGACCAGTTGCAGGAATATCTTTCGTATTTCCTGGTGGTTGCCAGCAGCAGCTTTGTTTATGTGGCGCTGGCCGACCTGATCCCCCAACTGCAAAAGCGACTGACGGCTCGTGAAACAGCAGCTCAGATTGGCTGGCTGATGGCCGGGATCGCGCTGGTGACGCTGGTCAGCAGTTTCGCTCATACGCACTGATCGCTGGTTTGCGGCCCAGCGCCTCAAACTGAGTGCAAAGCTGATTTTCTGTATAATTGGGAAAAATTCCCAAAATATACTTTGACACATCAAATTACAGAGAGTTACCAGCTTCATTAAGCTTTACTTAAGAAAGCCTACTTACCATCAAATGGAGCCCACCAAGCACTCAAATGAGAGTCCGAAAATGACCACAGTCACTGAAAAATTCTTTCCCCACGCAATGACGATTCGGGACTCCGAGTTTCCGGATTCGACCCTCGTGGGTGCGCGCGGATCGTCGGCGGAGCAGATCGATCAGGAAGGTACTTTTACCAGTTCGCTGCCAGTTGATGTGATTGTCTATCTGGCGATTACTGCGCTGGTGATGGCGGTATGGCAGTTCAGCCGGATGGAATTATTCAAGGCTGGTGACGACGTTGGTTACTGGCTAGGCGTTGCCGGGGGCGTCATGATGTTGTTGCTGTTCAGTTACCCCTTGCGCAAGCATTTCAGCTTCGCCAGAAACTGGGGGCGTGTCAAATGGTGGTTTCTGGTGCACATGGTGCTGGGTGTCGGCGGTCCGCTGCTCATCCTCTTGCATTCCACTTTTCGGGTTGGATCGCTCAACGCAGCAGTGGCGCTGTACAGTATGCTGGCAGTGGCAGCCAGTGGTGTGATCGGCCGGTTCATTTATGCCAGAGTCAATCGCGGTTTGCATGGCGAAAAGGCCAGTTTGCGGGAGTTGCAGACCCGTGCCGGTCTGGAGGAGGCTGACGCCCGTTCCCGTCTGGCTTTTGCACCTGAAGTTGAACGCCGGCTGATCGCCTTTGAGCAAAGAGAACTCAAGGCGCGCGTCGGGTGGCTCACCTATACCCGCCAGGTTTGCTGGCTTCCGTTGCAGCAATGGCTGACCTATCGTCGCTGTGTTTCGGAGTTGGGCGGCACTCTGGGGGAACTGGCGGCGCAGCATCAATGGAGCCAGATGGACCTCGCCAAGCGCAAGAAGAATGCGAATGCCCTGGTCTGGCAGTATCTTCAGGCGGTCACCCGCGTGGCGCAGTTCACCGCCTATTCACGCCTGTTTTCCTTGTGGCATGTGGCGCATATTCCGTTTGTCTATCTGCTCGTGATCAGTGCGATCGTGCATGTGGTCGCGGTTCACGCTTATTGATGGGCGGTGCGAACCGATGCCATGGTCAAGGCTGTCCCGAACCAAGCGCAAGGGCTTTGCCGTTTCCATCATGCTGATGGTAATTGGTTGCGTCTGGCCGTGGTTTGCGGGGGCTCAAAGCATCGAGTCGATTCTGGCGCCCGGCAAGCTCATCCAGGGGCATGCCAAGTTGGAAGACGATTGCAAGCAGTGCCACGTCAAATTCGACCGGGGAGCACAGTCGGGCCTCTGTGCCGATTGTCACAAGGAAGTGGGAACTGACATGCGAGCCCGGACCGGTTTCCACGGAAGAATCAAACCCCAAGCTTGCAGTGCGTGCCACAGTGAACACAAGGGACGGGAAGCGCAAATAGTCAATTTTGACAAGAAGAAGTTTGACCATGCCCAGTCGGATTTCTTACTGCGCGGCAAACACCAGCCTCTGGAATGCGACAAGTGTCACGTAGCGGGCAAGAAATACCGTGAGGCGTCGAACCAGTGCAGCGTCTGCCATCGCAAGGATGACGCGCACAAGGGCACGTTAGGGGCGAAATGCGCTGACTGTCATAACGAGAGCAACTGGAAAGAGACCAAATTCGATCATGGCACGACACATTTTGCGCTTTCGGGCAAGCATGTTGATGTGAAGTGTGCGAACTGCCATAAATCAGTCAATTACAAGGATACGCCGCGCACTTGCGTTGGTTGTCACAAGAAGGACGACGATGGTGCCAAGGGACATAAAGGTCAGTTTGGTGAGAAATGCGAGTCCTGCCATGGAGTCAATCTCTGGAAGACCACCAGGTTCAGTCATGACACCGATACCAAGTATGTATTGCGTGGCAAGCATGTCACGACGGCGTGCGTGAATTGTCACACCGGGAACCTCTACCGCACCAAATTGAGTCAGGAATGCAATGCCTGCCATGTCAAGGACGACAAGCACAAGGGTTCGCTGGGAAAGGACTGCGCGAGTTGCCACAGTGAACGAAGCTGGAAAGAGCCGGCAAAGAAGTTTGACCACGATCTGAGCAGTTTCCCCTTGCTCGGCAAGCATGCAAAAGTGGAGTGCAAGGAATGTCACAAGAGCGTGATGTTCAAGGAAGCCCCCAAGGATTGCATGTCGTGTCACAAGAAAGATGACAAGCACAACGGGTCCTTGGGCGAGAAGTGCGGTGATTGTCACGGTGAGCGTGACTGGAAGACCACGGCGGGCCGCTTCAGTCACGACAGGACCAGATTTGTTCTGCGCAACGCACATGCGCTGCCCGCTGTCAAGTGCACAGCCTGTCACAAGGACCTTGCCAGTATGCGAAAGACAGAGACGGATTGTGTCAGTTGTCACAAGAAGGATGACAAGCACGAGGGGCAGCAGGGCACCGCCTGTCAGCAGTGTCATGATGACCGCTCATGGCGCGTCGAAAGATTTGACCATCGGTTGACCCGTTTTCCGCTCACGGGACGCCATGTTCCGGCGGCCTGCAAGACTTGCCACCAGAGTGCACGTTACAAGGATGCGCCGCGCGATTGTCTTGGCTGCCACCAGAAAGAGGACAAGCACAAGCAGAAGTTCGGTGCCATTTGCGAAAACTGCCACAACACCCGTGCCTGGACCTTATGGGACTTCAATCACGACAAGAAGACCACCTACCGTCTGGACGGCAAACACGTCAAGGTCGGCTGTGAGTCCTGTCACAAGCTGGAGGCGCCAAAGGGCAAGGCTGCTGCGCCATTAGGCACGGAATGCGTGACCTGCCATCGCCTGGATGATATGCACCATGGGGAATTTGGCGTCCGTTGCGAGCAGTGTCACTCGACGGACAACTGGAAGAAGATTCAGCGTCGTACCGGGCAGTTCAGCAAACCCGCTGCGACAACACTGTCGGGCTTGGCAGCGCACGATCTCGTGGCCACTGGATAGCCAGGGAAGTGCCTATTCCAAGTGGGACCGAGTTCTGTTTGTTTTCATTGACCTAAACACTTTTTCATCAATCACCTGGTAAGCATCATGAACAAATATATGTTGAGACCCATTGCCTCTTGCATTCTTGCTGGTTTTGCGGCCGCAGCGAATGCACAATTTGTCGACGAAGTGGAGGTCCGCCAGGAGGGCGCCAATGCGGTGGTCGAAGTCAAGTTTGTGACGCCTGTTCTCTACTCAAAATCGATCTCGGCACGCGCCTCCGATCTTGTTCAATCCTTTTATACCGTCCTGCCGACCCGGGACCAAATCAGCGACATGACGAGCGAACGGCGTATCGCTGGTGCGGGGGAGATTCCGGCGATCGTGATTACCGATGAATCGGACAACAGCACGGCACAACTCAATTCGAGTAGGCGTCTGGTGGTGCGCTTCGGTGCGCCGGTTCGATTCAGGGTGCGTGCGGGTCGCGATAATCGCAGCATTGAACTCGTTCTGGACGGATTGGGTGCATCCGCGAAGTTGGTCGCGACCGGCGCGCCTTCTTTGAGGATCGCGACCGGAATCGATGCCACGGTCGGCGCTCAGGAATCGCCAGCGGCACTGGCAGCACCAGAGATCGAGGCTTCAGCGAAGGCATTGCTGGCGACGGCGCAGTCAGCATTTGATGGCGGTAATTATGGCTTGGCGACTGAGACACTGAATCAATTGCTGAATCTGCCGCCCAATGGTTCGTCGCGACGAGCCCAGGAACTTGCCGGTCTGTCCCGATTGAATGCAGGGGACAGTGTGCGGGCAGGCAGCGAATTTGATCTGTTCCTGAAGCTCTATCCGGTCGGCCCGGATAGCGATCGCATACGTCAGCTCGCGGCATCTGTGACCTCCGTGCAAGCATCGACCGAGAAACCAAGAGCTGCGGTCGAGGCAACATCAACGACCAGTGGTTCGGTCTCGATGTTCTATTACGGAGGCAAATCTGACGTTCGTTCCCAGGAGTTCAAGGACTCTGTATTGGGTGGCCTGCCGGTATTGCAGTCCGACACGACCTTGTCGGCAATAGACCAGCGGCAGTTGCAGACCAATGTTGATCTGAATTGGCGGTTTCGGGATGCCGACAAGGATATGCGCTTTGTCTTTCGCGATAACTACAGCGCCGACATGATCAAGGACATCGGCAAGGAGCGACTTTCCGCTCTCTATTTTGATTACCGTTCCCTGCTCAACGGCACCAGTTTTCGCGTTGGACGGCAGTCTCCCAACGGTGGGGGTGTGCTGTATCGCTTCGACGGCTTGCAAGCCAGCTATGCGTTCAAACCGAAGTGGAAGTTGAACGCCGTGGTCGGTACTCCTTCCGACCCACTACTCGATACTCGCAGAACGTTTTACGGCTTGTCTGTGGATGCAGAAGCTCTCACCAAGGAGCTGAGCGGCAGTGCATTCCTGATTGAACAGGTTATTGACGGGGTGACGGACCGGCGGGGGGTTGGCGCTGACCTGCGTTATTTCAGTGGAGGCTTGTCCGCGTCTGCGCAAATCGACTATGACATGGTTATCAATGGAGTCAATGTGGCCGCGCTGCAGGCAACCTGGCAGGTGACAGAAGCAACAGTGATCAACGCCATGTTCGACCGGCGCACCACACCCATGCTTTCACTGGGGAATGTTCTGTTCTTTCAAAACCCGGCTCTGTTGGCACCGGCCCGGCGTGTTCAGGATCTGCTCGGCGTGACCCCTATTGAGATCTTGCGTGAGCAGGTCAAGGGACTCACGCCGTATCAGACGCAGGCTCACATTGGCGGTACAACGACGATCGCCAGGAATTGGCAGGTTGGCGCGGATGTAAGCCTGACCAATGTCGACGAGATCAAGCCAGTAGCGGATCTGTTGCCGGCAGGTCAGCCCAGTACCGGAAATTTGTGGAGTGTTGGTGGCCAGCTCATTGGAACCAATTTGTATTCGGCACGCGATACGCACGTCTTCAATCTGAGCCTGCTCGGAGGGCCCAGCTACCACGGCACTTTGCTGTCGTATAACAACCTGTCCGGGTTGAGTGAGAAATGGCAGATGGAGCCCTCACTGAAGTACTACACCCAAAGTGACTCGGCTGGCGCCAGCAATGATGTTTGGACAGCGGGGCTGCGACTGCTGTACCGAGTCGGCCAGCAAGTGTCGCTGGAAACCGAACTGACATACGAGCGATCCAACGCCGTTGGCGCGCCGACATCCTCAGGTCCGGGCAGTGCTACGTCCTCCAACCGGATGAACTACTACATCGGCGCACGCTATGAGTTTTGAAGCTGACCGGGTGTGGAACATCAACAATTCAAAGCGATGGACTGTCTTTTTGTTGGTGCTTGGCTTGCTCATAGGTGCTGCAACTCTTGCCTGGATCAGGTATCGCACCGCCACGCCTTCCGTGGCTGCTGTCAACGGGATCAGGATGGGTAGTGTGGCGTCCGCAGGAGGTGCCCTTGGGACTAACCCGCACGCTCCGATATTGAATCAGTTGGCTGAATCCGGCGAGCTGTCCAGCGCTGGGCGGAAGAAGGCAACGGATGGTGGGCAGACAGTGAGTGGCACTGTGTCTTTGGCGGCAGCATTGACCGCAGAAGTCGGGCCGGAGGATACGGTTTTCGTTTTTGCACGCCCGGCAGAAGGTTCGCGCATGCCATTGGCGATGTTACGCAAGCAGGTTAAGGATTTGCCATTCCAGTTTGTCCTGGATGACAGCACAGCAATGTCGCCAGCGACCCGTTTGTCACAGGCGGGCCGCGTTGTCGTCGGTGCCAGAGTTACCAGGAGCCCAAACGCGGCACCGTTGAAAGGCGACCCGGCCGGACATTCGGCGCCGGTGGCCGTGGGAAGCGAGCGAGTGACGATCGAGATAAATGAAATTGTGAAGGAGTAGGCTCGATGTGTCAGGCGTGGACAACTTACATAACGTTACCGACTTCATTGAGCTTTACCCTGGAAAACCTAAATAACATCAAGATCACGGCAAGCAGCAAACGGCGACAACCTTCATCACATCCATGATCTATTGCACAAGAAAATGTTCACCACTTTGCGTGGTTTGCGTGGACTCTGAGAGCATGAGGCTTCACATCCAGCGCTTGAAAGTGCAGGTAATCAAGTTTCTTGTGAGCCTCCTTTTCTTGACTTTTGGAGTTGGCCTGCAGGCGCAAATCCAGAGCACGAATTTCGATCATTTGAAGACGGGGTTCGCCTTGACTGGCGCGCACACTTCCGTTCGTTGCGAGTCTTGCCACACTGGCGGTGTATTGAAGGGCACGCCGCGCGACTGTGCAAGTTGTCACACCAGCGGTCTGCGTCTGGCACGGAACAATGTGGTGAAGCCGCAGCAGCACTTGCCGACTCAGCTTGGGTGTGAAACATGCCATACGACACAAGCGTTCAGCGGTGCCAAATTCAGTCATACAGGAGTTGTTGCGGGGACGTGTGCAAGCTGCCATACCGGAACCGTCGCAACTGGCAAGTCTTCGACTCATCTGCCAACCCAGGCGGCCTGTGACAGCTGCCACAAGACCACTGTCAACTGGTCGGGTGCCAAACCGGATCACAGTGCGTTCACGGGGGCGACCAATTGCGCCAGTTGTCATAACGGTGCAAATGCCACAGGAAAAAACGGAATTCACATTCCAGTCAACGCCAATTGCGGCAGTTGCCATGGCATTGCAGGGTGGAAGCCGACCAGTTGGAATCACACCCAGGCGCTGGTTGCCAACCAGTGTTCGACCTGTCACAGTGGAGCCAATCCTCCAGCAGACGGCCCGGGCGCAAACCACATTCCGTACAAGTCGCTGACCGGGGTTGCTATCAACAACTGCGACAGCTGTCACAAGAGCGGCTACTCAAACTGGAACCCCGGAATATTTCATGTGAATGTGTCTGTCAGCAGTCAATGCTTGAGTTGCCACAACGGGAGCGTGCTGAGTGGCAAATCGAGCAATCATCTATCAACCACCGCAAATTGCGAGAGTTGCCACAAATCGACCACGATCTGGACGGGAGCCAAGGCAGATCACAGCACGTTTACCAGTGCGACCACTTGTACCAGTTGCCACGATGGCTCGAAAGCGACTGGCAAAGGTGTGAACCACGTTGCAACAAGCGCCAATTGCACGACTTGTCACAAGAGCTACACGGCGTGGACACCAGCGAAGTTCCATGCAAATGTCACAGTGAGCACAGGTTGCTCGACTTGCCACAACGGCACAATTGCGACCGGCAAGACGGCGTCACATCTGTCCACGACAGCGAGTTGCGAGAGTTGCCACAAATCGACCACGATCTGGACGGGAGCCAAGGCAGATCA
>CAZZLB010000090.1:0-9095 GCA_964654655.1 uncultured Rhodoferax sp.
AATCAAAATCCAGTGCCTTAACCAACTTGGCGACTCCCCTACACGGGTTGAGGGTCAATGACCACCAACCGATAAAACCTTACTGGTTGCCCAGCCCACCAGGGGATGAACAGCCAGACTCCGACACAACCTTACCTGAAAGGTGTCTGGCACGTTGCTCAGCTCAGGCTGTTGCAATACATGGGCAAACACCGCGCTTCCGGAACCTGTCATGCGGCCATTCAGGCCCTGTGAGGCAAGCCATTCAAGGGCCTGAGACACACCAGGACAAAGTCTTTCGGCAACGCTCTGCAGATCGTTGCGGCCGAAACCGAATGCATCTGCCGAGAAGCCGGAAATTATAGCAGTCTGGCTGTCTCTTTTCAGAGACGGGTCCGAGAAAATCAGGCGGGTTTCCAGGCCCTGCGCGGGTTTCACCACCAGGAAACGGCTTTCCGGCAGCGGGATAGGCGTGATTTTTTCACCCACCCCCTCGACCCAGGCGTTCTGTCCAGCCAGAAAGAACGGCAGGTCGGCGCCCAGTGCCAGCCCGATCCGGCTGAGTTGTTCCAGTGAATAGTCAAGCTTCCACAGGCGGTTCAGGGCCAGCAGGGTGGACGCAGCGTCGCTGGAGCCGCCACCCATGCCGGCCTGCGCCGGAATGCGTTTTTCAATGCCGATGTGCACCCCCACGCTGCTGGCGCTGCTCGCCTGCAGCACACGCGCGGCACGCACCACCAGATCGTCCCTCGGCAATGGCGTGCTCAGGTCTTCGCGGCTGATTTGCCCGTCGGCGCGCAGTTCAAAATGCAAGGTGTCGTGCCAGTCAATCAGCACGAAGGCCGACTGGAGTAGGTGATAGCCGTCGGCTCTGCGCCCCGTGACGTGCAGGAAAAGATTGAGCTTGGCAGGCGCTGCAATGTCGTAGAGCGACTTCATTTTTCAAG
Organism: uncultured Rhodoferax sp.; assembly: GCA_964654655.1. Classification (GTDB taxonomy): domain Bacteria; phylum Pseudomonadota; class Gammaproteobacteria; order Burkholderiales; family Burkholderiaceae_C; genus Rhodoferax. Next base: position 927 of record CAZZLB010000090.1, read on the forward strand.
TATCAACCGGAGTTGTGTATCGGATCCCGCTTCGGTGCGCCGCGCCAGTATGCGCCCTGCCGCATATTGCGAGAGGTCGGCCTGCCAGCCAGCGACCTCTGCATTGTCTCCGGCCAGCCAGGAAAAGAGTGCAGTCAGCGGCAAATCGGTGCCCAGCGTGTGCCGGATCAATGCCTCCAGCGATGGAAAATCACGCGATTCGCCGGCACTGCGCAAAGTCGCCCCGCCCGCGCCCCAGCACAGCGCGGCAACGGATCCTCCGAGTGGCGTGTAGAGGGTCAATTCGCCCGCCTGCGCCGTGCCGCTGAGCTCGAATCCGACGCTCACGGCCTGTGCTGGCGTCTGCGCCAGGCTTGCCTGGATCGTGATGGCGAGCCTTCCGCGCCAGCGCTCGGCTCCGGCGCCTTCACTGGAGGGCGGCGGGACCGCGCAAGCCGTGAGCAAAACAAGGGCAGCAAGAACCGCCGCAGCGAGGACACTGAAGCGCCGCATTACAACTTCACACGCAGGCGTTTGAGGGTATCCAGCAGGGTCTCGTTGTCCGCGTTGATCTGGCTGCCCTCCTTCCAGACGGCCACTGCCTCGTCACGCCGACCCAGGGTCCAGAGCACTTCACCGAGATGCGCTGCAATCTCCGCATCCGGTTTGGCTTTGAATGCGCCCTGCAGCAGGTGCAAGGCTTCGGCCAGATTGCCGGCACGGTATTCGACCCAGGCCAGGCTGTCCGTGATGAAAGGGTCGGCTGGCGCGAACTCCAGCGCCTTCAGAATCAGTTGCCGTGCCTCGCCCAGGCGCGTGTTGCGCTCGGCCAGCGAGAAACCCAGTGCGTTGTAGGCGTGCTGGTAGTCCGGTTTGCCGGCCATCACCTGACGCAGCAGACGCTCCATCTCGTCGAGTTTTCCCAGTTTCTCGGCCATCATGGCCATGTCGTAAACCAGGTCGAAATCGGTGGGCTGACGGCTGATGGCCTCGGCGAGCAGATCGTAGGCGCTGCGGTACTGCTTGTTGTCACGCAACAACTGGACCTCTGCGGAAATTTTCAGGCGGGCGTCCTGCGCTGATTTTTCCGGCTGGCTGCGAACCAGTTTGCGTGCTTCCTCCATCTTGCCCTGGCGCGCCAGGATCGAGGCGCGGCGAAACTGGGCGCTTTGCAGATCCTCCGGGTTGTCAATGCGTTTGAGCCAGCCGTCGGCCTTGGCAAAATCCTTGCCCTGCTCGGCAATCTGGGCCAGCGAGAGGTAGGCCTGAACCAGGCCGCGACTGCTCTCTGTACGTGCCGCAGTGCCGCGCCTGGCCAGCGCCAGATCAACATAGCGGCTGAAGGACTGCTCGGCCGCAGCAAGCTTTCCGTCCTGCAATTCGAGCGCTCCGCGCACCAGCCAGACCGGCATGTAGTCGGGCTTCTCGGTGCTCACCACCAGAAGCTGTTGCGCCGCTTCAGCGTAGCGTTGTACGTCGAGCAGCAGCCTGGCGTACTCCATCCTGAACTCTGCTGAAGGTGCTGCCTCCAGGTGTTTCTTCACGACCGCTTCGGCCTGCGGCGTCCTGGCATTCATCATCGACAAAGCCAGTATGGCCGGGCCTTCCGCCCGTGCGTCCAGCGCCTGGCCACGGCGCGCCGCATCGAGCGCGCCAGCGCTGTCGCCCGCATCCAGGCGCAGGCGGCCAATGCTGGTCCACGCTGCGACGCCCGGCACCGGTGTGACCAGGTAGGCTGCCAGGGCCTGCTCGACCGTTGTGGCAGCAAGCTTTTTGTCGCTGACACGAGCAAAGTAGCGCGGGATGGCAGAGATGGCTGCTGCCCGGTCTTTGGCATCGGTATTGGCCACTTCGCGCTTGAGGGGTTCCTGCGTTTCAGCAATCCGGTTCAGACCGATCAATATTTGCAGCAGGTAGCGATTGGCTTCCCGGGAGGTGGGCAAGGCTTGCCGCCAGGCACGCGCCGCCGCCAGTGCCGATTCGCCGGAGCGTGACTGCAAGGCGATGTCCACTGCGCGCTGGTAAATACGGCCGTCGTTGGTCTTTCTGGCGGCATCGAGCAGGAGCGAATAGCCAGTGCCCGGTTCGCCTTCACGGGCGTTGAGTTCGCCGAGCAGCAATTGGTAAAACAGCTCGCTGTCGAGTGCAGAACTCACTGGCGCAGCGGGGTTGCTGTCAGGCGCCTGTGCCTGCGCGCCAAGTGTGCAGAGGAAGACAAGCGGGAGCAGGAGGCGAGGGGAAAGTCGCATCAGACCATAATAATCCATGTCTGCATCCATGGTTCGTCATGCCTGAATTACCCGAAGTCGAAGTCACTCGCCTGAGTTTTGCCAGCAGGATTGCCGGCGCGACCGTGCTTTCCGTGCGCATGGGCAAGGCTTTGCGCTGGCCGCTGGGCTGCGCGCCGGCCCGATTGGCGGGGCGAACCGTGCGATTAGTACGCCGGCGCGGCAAATACCTGCTGCTCGACCTGGATCGGGGCTTGCTGCTGGTGCATCTGGGAATGTCGGGCAGCCTGAGCTTTGCCACGGATCTGCCGGCGCCGGGCAAGCACGATCATTTCGAAATGGTGACCACGCAGGGCACGCTGCGCCTGAACGATCCGCGCCGCTTTGGTGCAGTGGTTTACGCTGCTGCCGACGATGCGGGCGCCGCCAGCACGCTGCTGGGCCGGCTCGGCGTCGAACCATTGACCATTGATTTCGATGCTGGCAGTTTTCATGCGGAACTGAAGCGCCGCAAGGCGGCGATCAAGCAGGTCTTGCTGGCCGGCGATGTGGTGGTCGGGGTGGGCAACATCTATGCCAGTGAAGCGCTTTTTCTGGCAGGTATCCGACCGACCGTGATCGCAGCACGCCTGAGCCGGCCGCGTGTGGCCCGTTTGCACGCGGCCATCCGCGACATCCTGGGCAGGGCCCTGGTCAGTGGCGGCAGCACCTTGCGCAACTTTTCCAGTGCCAGCGGCGAGAAGGGGCATTTTCAGTTTGAAACCATGGTGTACGCACGCCAGGGCGAGCCCTGCCGGGTTTGCTCGCGGCCTATCAAGTTGTTGCGCCAGGGGCAGCGCTCGTCCTTCTATTGCCCGCAATGCCAAAAGCCCTGAAGGACGGCGCTGTGGCGGAGTTGCCCGCCATCGCCAGCAAAGTCGTGCGCTGGCAGAAGGCCAACGGGCGCAATGATTTGCCCTGGCAGCAGACGCGCGATCCCTACCGGGTGTGGCTGTCGGAAATCATGTTGCAGCAGACCCAGGTGGCCACGGTGCGCGACTACTTTGTGCGCTTCCTGCAGCGCTTTCCGGATGTGGCAACGCTGGCTGCTGCGCCGCTCGACGATGTGCTGGGGCTCTGGAGCGGTCTGGGCTACTACAGCCGCGCGCGTCATCTGCATCTGTGTGCCGCGCAAGTGATGGAGCGGCACGGCGGCGCTTTTCCCACAAGCGCGCAGCTCCTGCAGACCTTGCCGGGCATCGGACCATCCACGGCGGCGGCCATTGCCGCACTGTGCTTTGCAGAGCGCGTAGCAATACTCGACGGCAATGTCCGGCGGGTTCTGACACGTGTGCTCGGCTTCAATGGCGACCTCTCGCTTGCTGCCAATGAGCACGAACTCTGGCGCCTGGCCACCGAGTTGCTGCCACGCCGCGATCTGCCTGAGGCCATGCCACGCTACACACAAGGGCTGATGGATTTGGGCGCGACCGTCTGCAAGCTCAGCCCCACCTGTGAGATTTGTCCATTGGCACAGCTTTGCCTCGCGCGGCGGCTCGGTCAGACGCAGCGCTACCCCGTCAAGACACGCAAATTAAAACGCAGTGCGCAGTCAATCTGGCTGCTCCTGGCCCGGACCGAAGACGCCTTTATCTGGCTGAGCAAGCGTCCCAGCTCCGGCGTCTGGGGCGGTCTGTTTTGCCTTGAGCTGTTTGACAACCGCGAGTCCTTGCGGGCGGCATTGCCAAGGCGCTATCACGTTGCATTGCATGAGTTGGACCCGATGAAGCACGTGCTGACCCATAAGGATTTGTACCTGCATCCGGTTCAGGTATTGCTGCCAAAATCGGCCAGACCCAGCCAGCAGGGTGCCTGGTTTGCGGCTTCAGACTGGCCGGGCCTGGGCCTGCCCGCGCCGGTCAGGAAATTGCTGACGCAATTCAGCGGCCCTCCAGCTCCCGGTGTCGCATCAGGGTAACCCACTTGCCGGCAAACCGGTCCGCCAGTTGCTCGACCAGATAGACCGAGCGGTGCTGGCCACCAGTGCAGCCAATGGCTACGGTGACGTAACTGCGGTGATCGCGTGCCAGCGCTTCCAGCCAGTGATCCAGGAAAGCCGCAATCTGCTCCTGCATCTGCGCTACACCCGAGTGGCCTCGTAGAAAGGCTGCGACTGCTTCATCCTTGCCGGTGAGCTCGCGCAACTCCGGCTCATAGTGCGGATTGGGCAACATGCGAACATCGAAGACGTAGTCGGCATCGGTAGGTACGCCGCGCTTGAAGGCAAAGGATTCGAAGACCAGCGTGAGTTGTTCGCCCGCCGCCGTAATCAATGATTTCACGTAGCCCTGCAACTGCGACGGTCGGATGATGCTGGTGTCAATCACGTGCGCCTGTTCGCGCAGCGCGCCCAGCAGTTCACGTTCGGTCTCGATCGCATCGACCAGGGCACGGCGCAGGCTGGAGTCCGATGCATCCGGGACGGTTTGCGACAGCGGGTGCTTGCGACGCGTCTCGGAATAACGCCGAACCAGGGTGTCGGTAGCGGCATCGAGAAACAGCGACTTGACCTTGACACCTTGTTCCTTGAGCAACGCGAGCTGCGCTGGCAACATGGGCAAGGCATTGGCGTTGCGTGCGTCCATGGCAATGGCGACGCGGCTGGCATTGTGCTGGCGTTCCAGCGTCACGAAGGGAAGCAACAACTCGGGTGGCAGGTTGTCGACGCAATAAAAGCCGGCATCCTCCAGTGCATGCAAGGCCACCGACTTGCCCGATCCCGACATGCCGGTGATCAGAACGACCTGCAGGTCGGTAGCTTCTATTTGCATCACACTACTCCTGTACTTGCAACATTTCCCGGGCGTGCGCCAGCGTCGTCTCCGACAGGTGCTCGCCACCAAGCATGCGCGCCACCTCCGCCACCCGCTGCGTACCCTGCACGCCAGCCACCGAGCTCAGTGTCGTCTGGCCCTGTGTCTGCTTGGCCACCACCAGATGCCAGTCGGCACTCGCTGCCACCTGCGGCAAGTGGGTCACGGCCAGCACCTGGCGGTCGATTCCCAATTGCTTCATCAGGCGACCGACGGTTTGCGCCACAGCACCCCCCACGCCGGCGTCAATCTCGTCAAAAATGAGCGTCTGTGCCGTGCCCAGCGCACTGGTGGTAACGGCAATCGCCAGTGCCATGCGCGAGAGCTCGCCGCCCGACGCTACTTTGTTGACGGGGCGTGGCGTGCTTCCGGCATGGCCGGCTACCAGGAAGCTGACATCTTCCAGACCGTGCTGCATCGGTTGCGCCGCCTTTTGCAGTGTCACCTGAAACTGGCCGCCCTGCATACCCAAGCCCTGCATGGCCTGGGTGATGGCAGCGGCCAGCAGCGGTGCTGCCTTGCCCCGAGCGGCAGAAATTCCGCGGGCCTCTTGCAAATAGGCTTGTTCGGCCGCGCTCTGCCTTGCCTGCAAGCCCTCCAGATCCGCTGCGGCATCGAGCTTCTGAAGATCGAGCTTCCAGCTGCCAAGCAACTCGGGCAACTCTGCGGGTGCGCGCTTGTAACGCCGGGCCAGCGACAGCCACAGTGCCATGCGGGCATCGAGTTCGCTCAAGCGCTGCGGGTCCGGTTCGGTCTTGCGCAGGTAGGCGCGCAGTGCGTGCACACTGTCCTGCACCTGGGCCAGACTGGAAGCAAGGAGTTCCGTGAGTTCCCGGAAAGCGCTCTCCAGATGTTCCTGCTGGTGCAGTGCCTGGTGCGCCGCATGCAGCGTGCTGCGCGCGCTGCTTTCATCGTCGTCCAGCGTTTGCAGGGCGCACTGTGCAGCGTCGATCAGAGCCTGCGCGTTGGCCAGACGGCCCTGCTCCGTGCTCAGTTCATCCCATTCCCCTGACCGGGGCGCGAGCTTCTCCACCTCGGCCATTTGCCAGGCCAGGCGCTCGCGCTCGCTCTGCAAATTTGCCTGTGCCGCCTGCGCCTGGGCCAACTCATTTTGCGCCTGGCGCCAGTTCTGCCAAAGGGCAGCGAGCGGCAGCGACGAGATCCGGCCATAGGCGTCGAGCAGCGCGCGTACCGCATCCGGCCGGGTCAGGCTTTGCCAGGCGTGCTGGCCGTGAATGTCAAGCAACTGCTCACCGATCTCGCGCAACTGGGTGGCGGTGGCCGGGCTGCCGTTGATCCAGGCGCGACTCTTGCCTTGCAGGTCGAGCGTGCGTCGCAGCAACAATGTCTCGCCAGGCTCAAAACCACCCGCCTCAAGCAGGGGCGCAAGCGCGGCTGCCGAGTCGAACTCGGCGCTGACCTCGGTCTTGTCAGTGCCTTCACGGATCAACCCCAGGTCAGCGCGCCCGCCCGTGGCCAGCTGCAGTGCATCGATCAGGATCGATTTGCCGGCGCCAGTCTCACCGGTCAGGACCGTGAAGCCGCTGGCCAGATCGAGATCGAGCTCACTGACGATCACAAAATTGCGCAGGACAATACGGCGCAGCGCCACGATCAGGCCACCCCCTCATTCCAGTGCAGCTTCTGGCGCAGCGTGTCGAAGTAGGACCAGCCTTTGGGATGCAGGAAGCGCACATGGTGCTCCGAGCGCGTCACCACAATGCGGTCGCCGTGCAGCAGGGACGCCAGCGACTGTGTATCAAAACTCGCGCTGGCATCGCGGCCGGCCACGACCTTGATGGCGATCTCCGTGGCGTTGGCCAGCACGATGGGACGATTGGACAAGGTGTGTGGCGCGATCGGCACCAGCACCCAGCCCGGAATCGAAGGATGCAGAATGGGCCCACCGGCGGACATCGCATAGGCCGTGGCGCCAGTGGGCGTGGCAATGATCAGGCCATCGGCGCGCTGGTTCGCCACAAAACGGCCGTCCACCTCAACGCGCAATTCGACCATGCCCGAAGTGGCACCGCGGTTGACCACCACATCGTTCATGGCCAGCGCGTCAAAAACGCAATGCCCGTCGCGCAGCACGCGGGCGTGAATCAGGCTGCGGTGATCTTCCTCAAACTGACCTTGCAGCATGGGCGCCAGCGTGGTCCGGAAACTGCCCAGTGGAATGTCGGTGATAAACCCAAGCCGCCCCTGGTTGATGCCGATCAGCGGCACGCCAAAGGGCGCGAGCTGGCGGCCAATGCCCAGCATGGTGCCATCGCCTCCCACCACCAGCGCCAGATCACACTGCTTGCCTATGGCTTGCAAGCCGAGCACGGGGTGGCCCGAGATGCCCATGTTGAGCGCCGTGTCGTGCTCAAAAATCACGTCACACCCCTGCGCGTGCAGAAATTGCGCTATGTCTTCGAGAACGTTGCGCGAGGACGCGCCCGACGCGCCCGACGCCACGGTCTGGTATTTGCCTATCAGTGCCACCAGCGGGAATTTCGACTTCATCCGCAAATTACATCACTAAAATGGCCCGATGCTCGATGATCGTGCCAAGTTGTTGTTGAAAGCGCTGGTTGAGCGCTACATCGCCGATGGGCAGCCGGTGGGCTCGCGCACGCTGTCCAAAGCTTCCGGGCTTGAATTGTCGCCAGCCACCATCCGCAATGTGATGTCTGATCTCGAAGACCTCGGCCTGATTGTCAGCCCGCATACTTCGGCCGGACGCATACCCACAGCGCGCGGTTACCGCTTGTTTGTCGACACCATGCTGACTGTGCACCGGGGGCAACTGGCGACCCAGAGTCTGGCACCGGATCAGCCGCAGAAAGTGATCTCGAATGCGGCCAACCTGCTGTCGAGCCTGTCGCAGTTTGTCGGTGTCGTGATCGCGCCGCGGCGTTCTTCGGTTTTTCGCCACATCGAGTTTCTGCGCCTCTCGGAGCGGCGCCTGCTGGTCATCATCGTCTCGCCCGACGGCGACGTGCAGAACCGTGTCATCTTCACGGAGGTCGATTACTCGCAAGCGCAACTGGTGGAAGCGGCCAATTACCTGAACAGCCATTACGTCGGGCTGGCCATCGAGCAGGTGCGCGAACGATTGCAGC
>CAZZLB010000091.1:0-9053 GCA_964654655.1 uncultured Rhodoferax sp.
GGCGACACCGTGCCCGTGGTGCAGGCGCTCGAGCGCATGCTCGCCATGCGTGCCTACCAGCGTGGCAAGCACGTGGACGGTATTGCGAACAAGGCCGCCCTGAACCAGGTGCAAATGACGCAATCCGAAGTGGAAGAGATGTACCAGGTCATGGCAATTGCCAATTACGAAGACCGTTTTGTGATTCCGAGCACGCACCGCGAATATGCCGAGAACACCTTTGACGTGCGCGGCGGCTGCGGCTTCTCGTTCGGCAATGGCTGCTCGGACGGTGACTCCGACGCAAGCCTTTTCGGCAGTTCGAAACGGCGCACCATTCCAATCAAGGCGGAAGTCTGATCATGGCATTTCTGTCCAATCCTCCCAAGGCATCCATCACCCTGCGTGTGCTGGCCCGCCTGCTGGCCTACCCGGACGCATCGTTGCAGCGTGACCTGCCCGATCTGGATGCAGCGCTGCAATCCGAGCACTGCCTGGCGCCAACCCGACAGGTCGAACTTCTGGCCCTCATCATGCTCCTGCAGAGCGGCGAACGGATCGACAACGAAGCGCACTACGTTGAAGTGTTCGATCGCGGTCGCGCCACCTCGCTGCACCTGTTCGAGCATGTTCATGGCGACTCGCGAGAGCGCGGCCCGGCCATGATCGATCTGACCCAGACCTACGAGAAGGCCGGGCTGTTCCTGGCTGAGGGCGAAATGCCGGACTACCTGCCGGTGCTGCTGGAGTTTGCCTCAACCCAGCCGCCCAAAGAAGCGCGCGCCTTGCTGGGCGAGATGGCTCACATTTTCAACGCCATCTTCCAGGCCTTGCAGCAGCGCCAGAGCCCTTACGCCAGCGTGCTGGGTGCCCTGCTCGAACTCAGTGGCGAGAAAGCGCATGCCGTCAAGCTGGCGCCCGAAGAGTCAATTGACGCTGCCTGGGAAGAGCCCGAGGTTTTTGCTGGCTGCTCCTCCAAGGGCCAGGCCAAACCGGGGCAAGCGCAAGCCATTCACTTTGTCAAGACCGGGGCAACCCACGCCGGAGCATCACTATGAACGCACTTGATCACTTTCTCTTTGGTCTGTATCCCTACATCTGCCTGAGCGTTTTCTTCCTGGGTAGCCTGATCCGCTTCGACCGCGATCAGTACACCTGGAAGAGTGACTCTTCGCAACTGCTCAAAGCGGGACAGTTGCGGCTGGGCAGCAATCTGTTTCATATCGGCATTCTGTTCCTGTTTGCTGGCCACTTTGCGGGCCTCTTGACGCCGCACTTTGTTTACGAACATTTCACCAGCGCGACTGACAAGCAGTTGATGGCCATGGTCAGCGGAGGCACGGCGGGTCTGCTAGGCTTTGTCGGTGTCAGCATTCTGTTGCACCGTCGTCTGGCAGAGCCGCGTATCCGCATCAACTCCAGGACCAGCGACATCGTGCTGCTGGTGCTGCTGTGGCTGCAGTTTGCACTGGGCCTGGCCACAGTGCCGGTGTCGGCGCAGCACATGGACGGGAGCCTGATGATGAAGCTGGCCGAGTGGGCGCAGCACATTGTCACTTTCCGTGGCGGGGCGGTCGAGTTGCTGGCTGATGCCGGCTGGATCTTCAAGCTTCACATGCTGCTGGGCATGAGCATCTTTCTGGTCTTTCCCTTCACCCGTCTGGTCCACGTCTGGAGCGGCTTTGGTGCCGTGGCCTACCTTTTCCGTCCTTACCAGATCGTCCGTTCACGTCGGCTGAACGTGCCTGTCGGCCAGAATCAGCCACGCCGCCCGGGCGCCAGCGTTTAAGGAGTTCTCCATGCAGGCGAGCAAAGCGATCCCGACAGACATTGCCAGCGTCAACGGTCTGGCGCTGCACAGTGCCGACGAGATACCAGAGCCGGAGGAACTGCGCCAGCGCGCCTGCTCCGAGCTGTTGCGACAGGCCGCCATCGCTGAGGGGCTGCTCGACGCCAGCGACCTCGTCTGCGCCGACGGCGTGATGAGTGAGCAGGCCAGTAGCGCCATTGAGAGGCTGCTGGATCTGAAACTGGAGCTTGCCGAACCCTCCGAACAGGACTGCCGTCGTCACCACGCGGCGCAACTGGCCACTTACAGCAGTGGTGAGCGCGTCCGGCTGCGTCACATCCTGTTTGCGGTGACACCAGGGGTGGATGTTGCGGCGCTGCGCAACCGGGCCGAGACCACTTTGCTTGATCTGCGTTGCCACGATGGCAAGAGCGCTGAGACTGCTTTTGCCCAGGCGGCCAGCATGCTGTCGAACTGCCCCAGCGGTGCCGAGGGCGGCGAGCTGGGCTGGCTGCACTCAAGCGACTGCGCACCGGAATTTGCCCGGGAGATATTCGGACAGACCGAGGTGGGCGTGCTGCCGCGCCTGGTGCATACGCGCTTCGGACTGCATGTAGTCGAAGTGCTGGACCGCGAAGCGGGTGTGGCGCAACCATTTGAAGCCGTTCGGGGCGCCGTCGCCATGGCATTGCGACAAAGCAGCTATGTCAGCGCATTGCGGCAGTATCTCCAGGGGCTGGTGCGAGCCGCCGAGTTCCGTGGTATGGAAGCCGACTCCCTGTTGGACTAATTTCAGGTAGCGGGGCAGGGCAACTGAACTGCCCTGCATGGTGTCAACGGACGCATGTATATTGCGCCTCATCGCCACATGAAACGCCGACACTTTATCGCTGCCAGCGCGCTGCCGCTACTTGGATGTACCAGGGAGTCTGACATTGTCGGTGGCTTCACCGGCGCCAGCCATGAGCGCGGCCACCTGCTGCGCGACATCAGTCTTGGCACGAAACCCCCTGTGCTGCGCAAGGCCGGCGTGCTGATTGCCGGCGCCGGTATTGCAGGTCTGGCTGCCGCACGCGCCCTGCGCCATGCCGGCCTTGATGACTTTGCGGTGCTGGAACTTGAAGACGCCGCTGGTGGCAATAGCCGCGCTGGTTCGGTGAATGGTATTGGCTGTCCACTGGCGGCACATTATCTGCCGCTGCCCGGTGACACTGCGCCCGAGGTTCAGGATTTTCTTGAAGAACTCGGGTTGCGTCGCCGCGTCGCCGGACGGTGGCAATACGAAGAGCGGCATCTGTGTCACAGCCCACAGGAACGCCTGTTCTTTAACGGTACCTGGCAGGACGGGCTACTGCCGCTACGGGATGTGGGTGACGCCACGCTGAAGCAATACCAGAAACTGTCTGCGCTGGTGGATCAGTTTCGGCGGCGTTCGCGCTGGCCCATGCCAAGCTCCAGACAGCCGCTGGACAACACGCAACGCGCCCTGGCACAAGTCACCTTTGCCAACTACCTGGATCAGCAGGGCCTGAGCGATTCACACTTGCGCTGGTACCTGGACTATTGCTGCCGCGACGACTACGGCGCCGCGGCGACCAGTGTCTCCGCATGGGCCGGCATTCACTACTTTGCCAGCCGCCACGGCTTCCATGCGCCAGGCACCCAGGACCAGGAGCGCGAAGCGGTGCTGACATGGCCCGAAGGCAACGCATGGCTGGTCCGGCGCATGGCGATTCCGCTGGGAGAGCGCCTTCACAGCGGCCGTGTTGTCTTGCGGGTGGCAAGCCTCAAGCACGGCGTCGAAGTGGATGCCTTCAACACCGCCACGCACACCTTGGAGCGCTGGCAGGCGCAGCGCGCCATCGTCGCCTTACCGGTGCTGGTGGCAGCGCGCGTGACTGAGAATCCCCCCGACTTTCTGCGTCAGGCGGCTGGCCGAATGCGCTATGCACCCTGGCTGGTGGCCAACATCCACATCCGCGAAGCGCTAGACGACCGACCAGGCGCGGCACCGAGTTGGGACAACGTGCTGTACGGTGCCCCGGGTCTGGGCTATGTAGACGCCATGCACCAAAGCCTGCAATCCGTGCCTGGCGCCACTGTGCTGACTTATTACCGCGCCCTTGGCGATTTGCCTCAGGGTCGCAACCTGCTTATCAACCAGAACTGGGCGATCTGGCGCGACCAGATTCTCAATGAGTTGTCAGCAGCGCACACCGATCTGGTGGCAAAGACGACCCGCATGGACATCAGCCGCTACGGCCACGCCATGGCTATTCCGGTGCCACAGACCCTTGATCATCCGCACACCCAGGTACTGTCGGTAGGCAGACTGAACTTTGCGCACAGCGACTGGGCTGGCTACTCTGTCTTTGAGGAAGCCTTCACGCTCGGACACCACGCCGCGTAAGCGCGAGTCAGGCCCGATAGACACACGCTCAGGCGCCCGGTTGACCCCGAAGCAAACGATTGCTTGATACCTGGTCGGCCTCGAACAGGGCAAGCAGCGCACTCAGCAAGGCCTGTGCCTTGGCGCTGTGGTCTGCACCGAAATTGCAGACATACACATCCAGTGTGACGGCGCGCTGCTCGGGCCAGGTATGCACGCACAGATGCGATTCGGCCAGCAGAATGGTGGCGGTGACTCCGGACGGCCCCGATGCCGTCGGTGCAAAAGTGTGGCACAGCCGGGCCACGGCCTGCAGTCCCACATCCCTTACCAACTGCGCGCAGCGTTCACCCAATTGCGACGCGTCGGTCAACCAACGTTCCTCACAACGGCAATTGTGAAGGTCAGAAGTCAGATGTATTCCCTGCATGGTGTGTCTATTATTCCTGTCCCGCCTCGGCTTCGGGCAACCATATCGTCACCGCGGTACCAAGACCAGCCGTGCTGACGACACGGACCCTGCCACCATGCAATGTCACTATTTCCTGAACGATGCTCATGCCCAGACCGGTGCCGGGGATCTTGCCTGAGGTGTCGGCCCGGTAGAAGCGCTCAAAGACACGCGCGAGTTGCTCCGGCGTCATCCCCATGCCGTGGTCAATGACGCTGATACCCAGCGCTGCAGCGCCGCTCTCCAAAGGCGAATCTGCGCCTGCCGCCACGTGATCAATTTCGATCTCGACCGTCCCTCCGTCAGGTGAGTACTTGTAAGCATTGGAGAGAACATTGAGCACCGCCTGGATCAGCTTTTTGCGGTCCGCCATGACCCGCGTCGACCGCACAAAACCAGGCACCTGCGGTACCACCCTGCCGTCTGGGGGCTTGAAGCCCGCCACAATTTCCTGCAGCAACTCAGCTACATCCACAATGACGATCTGGAAATCCTTGCCATGACGGGCTTCAATGCGCGCCAGATCAAGAAGTTCATTGATGATGGACACCATCAGCTCGGTATGCCGAAAAATGATGCGCAGGTACTCGCGCCAGTCGTTTTCGTCCAGCTCCTGAGTCAGCAGAAGTTCGACGAACCCATAAATACTCGTCATCGGCGTGCGCAGTTCATGCGCCGCTGTCGACAAGAATTCACTCTTCAGACGATCAACTTCGGTCTCGTGCGTGATATCGCGCAAATACAGAATCGTCTTCACGCTTTCCGTGTTTTTTTCGCGCAGACCGACATCCAGCACACGCTTGCTGGCGTCGGCCAATTCAATCTTCAACTGTTGCCCGCCAGTGTCCAGGCTGTCCTGCCCAGGGCCGGACTTACTGCTGCCGCGAAGGCTTGCCACGCCTGGAAACGCGGCCTCGGGTGTGCAAATTTTCGCCATCCGAAGCGAGAAAGCACTTTCATCCAGGCCCAGGATTTCGCTCTGGGGCAGACCGGTCAAACGGCTGAAAGCCGGACTGATGTACTTGACCCGGCCCGCACCGTCAAATGAAACAAAACCGTCCGGACTGAGCTCGAAGATCGCCCCCAGTTGCTCCGCGTACTCGCGCTCACGCGCCGCCAGTTCCTTGCGCTCGGTGATGTCAATCCGGTTACCAACGATGTAGCCGCTCGGTGTGCGGTACTCCAGTATCAGCAACCAGCGTCCATCGGTGAGCTGCTGCTCCAGCACTTCGCCATTGGCCGCCTGATGCTGCGCCACACGTTGTTTCACCCAGGCATCGACGTCGCCAAGGGCGGCGCTGTACTGGCCGCGTTCGGCACCCTGGCGCACAATCTCCTCGAAGGTTCGACCCGGCACGATCAAATCACGACTGGTTTCGTAGAAGCGCAGATAGGTCTCGTTGCACTGCACCAAGCGATCATGTTCATCGTAAATGGTGAAGCCCTGGGCAATGCTGCTCACGGCTTCACGCAGCAGATTCTCGGCCTTTTCGGCCGTCTCCATGGCCTGCCGCCAACGGCTGCTTTCCAGCTGCAACTTCACACGACTCTCGCTCAGGTGCTGCGCCATGGCATTGAAAGCTTGCGCCGTCTGAGCCAACTCGTCGTTTCCCGTGACGCCAACCCGATGGGCAAAATCACCCGCAGCAATACGCTCGCTGGCCTCGCGCAACGCGCCCAACTGGCGCACCAGATAGGTACCCAGCAACCAGGAAAAAAGCGCGACCAGCAGTATTTCGAGTGCCGCTACGCCGGCGGCCCAGCGCTGCGCCGAAGCCAGCAGAACCTGCAGACTGCTTACCGAGACCCCGATCTGAACTTCGCCATGACGAACCCCACCTGCCATCACCGCTTGGGAACGTTCAAAAATACCGTCACGAACCTGATCGATGCTCTCTTCCTCATGGAAAGGCCGCGCCAGTATCCAGGCGTCGCCGCCTTGTGCCAGGACGCTGCCCTGGGCATCAAGAATGCGCACATATTCAACCTGCCCGGAACGCATCGTTTCTGTCGCGAGACTGTCCAGTGTCGCGAGGTCCTGTGAGATCACCGCATCCTTGGCCGCCCCGCCCAACAAGCGGGCGCCAAGTTGCACGCGACGCACCAACTCGGCCTCGTTCGACTCGCGCAGGATCGACAGCGCGCTGCCTACCAGTACGGCCAGAAGCGCGATTTCAATCAGGGCAACACCGACGATGGTTTTGGTGCGAAAGCGCATGGTGAACCGCTCTACAAAGAGACGCTGCAACTCATTGCCGGCTGTAACGTTCCAGCAAATTGATATCCATGGCCCGGATATCACTCCATTCCTTGTCCTGCGCCGCCGTGATGCCCTTGAAGGCCAGCGGAGCGAGCAAACGTTGACCATTTTCATCGCCAGCCAATGTGGCCATCGCGGCCAGAACCTTGGACACAGCGAGCTGCGGCACGCGCGAATGGGCGGCGAAAGCATGCGGCGTGTAGGCTGGTGTTTCAGACAATACACGCAAGGTATCCCGAATTTCCGCCGGCATCGCCTCGAAAGTGCGCTGGATGCCACCACCCGCCTCGTGCAGACCCGATGCCACAGCACGGTAAACAGAATCGTGGGATGCGACAAACCTGGCGTCAACCGGAATCTTCAAACGACCGAATTCGGCCTGCGGCAGGATGCTCGCAGCAAAAGCGGCAGGCGCAGGAAAGACCACGGTCTTGCCAGCCAGATCGGCCGGCTTGCGGTACGCGCTGTCCTTTCTGACCACAAGAATGCCCTTGAGTCTGCGATCCTGCTCCTTGGCAAAAGCCTGATAACTGGCAGCCGTATGAAAAACCACGTAGTGATAAGGATTCATGTAGGCCAGGTCATACTCGCCCTTGGCCAGGCGTTCCTCAAATGCCGGGATACTGGGCGCGGTTTTGAAGACCAGGGCAAGGCCCGAGCGGCGACTGATCTCGGCCAGCAGCGGCCCCCACTCTTCAGCCAGCCGGGTCGCTGATTGTTGCGGTACGACGCCAAACGTCAGCGACTTCGGGGCTTCCTGCGCCAAAGCCTGCGAGCTCGCAGCACCCAGACAAAGCAAGAGAAGAAAGCAACGCAGCAAAGCGCGCCAATTCATTAACCATTTCAATAGGGGATGCATCCCCCGCAGTCTAGCGGATGCGGGGTTCTGCCAGCAGTTGTTCCGGCAAGGTGAAATAGGCGGCCGTCGCCCCCCGGTTTTCTTTGGCTTGCGCCAGTTCGGAGCGCGCAACGCTACGCAGATGCACTTCGTCCGGGCCATCGAGCAACTGCATCGCGCGACCCCAGGTCCAGAAATAGGCCAGCGGTGTGTCCGGCGACAAGCCCATGGCACCAAACACCTGCATCGCGCGGTTCACCACGCGTGTCTGCAGTCGCGCCGTCACGACCTTGATAGCCGCCACGTCGATGCGCGCCTCCTTTTGCTGCCCCTGATCGAGGCGCCAGGCGGCGCGCAACACAAGCAAACGGGCCTGATCGATTTCCAGACGCGACTCGGCGATCCATTCCTGCACATTGGCAAAGTCGGCCAGATATTTGCCAAAAACGTGGCGCTCCAGCGTGCGCTCGCACATCAGGGCCAGCGCCAGTTCGCATTGCCCGATGGTGCGCATGCAGTGGTGTACCCGCCCCGGGCCCAGCCGCGCCTGCGCCATGGCAAAGCCGGCACCCGGCTCACCCAGCAAATTGGCGACCGGCACGCGCACGTCGCGGAACACGATTTCGCAGTGCCCCTCGGGCGTGTGGTGCTGCATGATGGCGATATTGCGCTCCAGCGTCACGCCCGGTGTCTCCAGTGGCACCAGCAACATGCTGTGGCGCGCGTGCTTGGCGGCTTCATCGTCACCACTGCGGCACATCACAATCAGGAGCTTGCAATTCGGGTGCGCCGCGCCCGTGACAAACCATTTGCGACCATTGAGCACCCACTCATCACCCTCGCGGCAGATACGGGTCTGCAGATTGGTCGGGTCGCTGGATGCGACGTCGGGCTCCGACATGGCGAACGCGCTTCGGATCTCGCCCTCCAGCAAGGGGCGTAGCCAACGCTGGTATTGCTCCGGGGTGGCAAACAGGTGCAGCAACTCCATGTTGCCGGTATCAGGCGCGCTGCAGTTGAACACTTCCGAAGCCCAGGGCATGCGCCCCATGATCTCTGCCAGCGGCGCGTATTCCAGATTGCTCAGACGCGTGCCCGGCTCGTCTTCACGCAGCCCGGGCAGAAAAAGATTCCACAAACCCTCCGCTTTGGCCAGTGCCTTCAGGTCTTCCAGGAACGGCGGCGGAAAAACGCCCTGCGCGACCGACCGGTGCCAGGCTGCGTTATAGGGCAAGACGTAGCGGGCAATGAATTCATCGAGCCGCTGACGAAGCTCCAGCACCTGCGGCGAGTACTCAAAATTCATGACCAACCTTTCTGGCGAGGTGAGGATGACCCTCACAAACC
>CAZZLB010000092.1:0-9048 GCA_964654655.1 uncultured Rhodoferax sp.
AAGGTCTGCGTGCAGCCGACGGCTTTGCCCTCCTGGATCTGGAGGAAGCGCAGCGTGTGCGCGCACTGGGCTGGCGCGGCCCGGTGCTTTTGCTCGAAGGTGTTTTTGAGCTGCGCGACCTCGAACTGTGTTCGCGTCTGGACCTCTGGCACACGGTGCATTGCAACGAGCAGATCGACATGCTGGCCAGCCACAAGACCAACGTGCCACATCGTGTCTTTCTGAAGATGAACTCCGGCATGAACCGGCTTGGCTTCACACCCGAGCGCTACCGCAGCGCCTGGACACGACTGAACGCCTTGCCTCAGGTCGATGAGATTTCACTCATCACGCATTTCAGTGACGCGGATGGAGAGCACGGTGTGGCCGAACAAATGGCGGTCTTCGCTTCTGCTACCGGGGATCTGCCGGGTGAGCGCTCGGTCTGCAACAGCGCTGCCACCCTGCGCCACAGCGAGTGCGCGGCTGACTGGGTGCGCCCGGGCATCGCCATTTACGGCAGTGCGCCGGACTTTCCGCAACGCAGCGCTGCACAATGGGATTTGCAGCCCGCCATGACACTGAGTGCAAAGATCATTGCGACGCAGGATCTGGTGCCGGGCGACAGCGTCGGCTACGGCTCCACCTTTGTCGCCGGACAGGCCATGCGCATCGGCATCGTCGCCTGTGGCTACGCCGACGGTTACCCCAGGGTGTGCCCCAGCGGCACGCCGGTTCTGATCGATGGCCTGCGCGGCTGCACCGTGGGGCGCGTCAGCATGGACATGCTGGTGGTCGACTTGACCGGGATGCCGCAAGCCGGCTTTGGCAGCGAGGTCACGCTGTGGGGTCGCGCCGGCAATGGCGCGGTACTGAGCATCGACGAGGTGGCGCACAGCGCAGGCACGGTCGGCTACGAGTTGATGTGCGCGCTGGCGCAGCGCGTGCCGGTGCAGGTTGAAGCCTGAGCCCGGACTACCAGCCTCAGGGCAAGGTACTTAGATGCGTCTGCGCGGCGCTCGCAAGCTTTTCGTCAAAGGTGGCGAGCGGGCATTTCAGCTCGGCGGCGAGCCACAGGTAGGACGCGTCGTAGGCGCTGAGCTGGTAGCGGATGGCGAGGGCACAAACCGCCTGCGGGTCAATGTCGTGGAAGTCGATATTCATGTCCTGGGCCTGCGCCAGCCCATCGGCTGCGTGGGCTTCGCCACGACGCAGTTTTTTGACCGCCACACTGGTGATCTCGACCTGCAACAGGCTAGGCGCATGAAGTGAATGGCCCGCAATGCGCTGCTGCGCTTCTTCTTTCCATGACTCCTGAAACACAATGCCCGCCAGCGCGCTGCAATCCACCACCATCGGTGGGCGCTGCAGGTACTGCGCGGGTGGCTCAGCGACATACAACGTGGGTGCGACGGCGCTCACCGACTGTCCCTGTCTTCACGGATCATGTCTATGCTCGAACCCTGCCCGGGGGCGGGACCGTTTGGGTACAAAGCGCGCAACTCGGCCGCCACTTGCTGGACCGTCTTCCAGCCCTTGCGAACGATGGGATAGCCCCCTGCGCCGTAGCCCACCACGACATTCTGTGAGCCTGGCATGGGTGCGCCGACCGTGGGGACGGTGTTGACAAGCGCCGCCTCAATGATGGCCATCAGTTCGCCTTGCAGAGACCGGTGGTTGCGTGCAGCGCGCTGGCGCAGGGCTTCGGCCCAAACCTCTGGCACGTCTTTGATTGAGATATTGGACATATTAGCTCCACAATGGATTACGAATCCATTATGGATTCAATATGGACTCATGTCAATCCGTTGGCTTAACGTCTTTGCGCCAGCGCTGCGTGAGTTTGATGGCCTCAAACCAGAGCACACTGAGTAGCCCAAGACCCAGCGCAGCCAACAGATCAGGGCCTGACAGGGGCGCAAAAAAGAACAACTTGGTCAACCACGGCAGGTAAAGCGTCAAAGCCAACAGGCCCAGGGTGATTCCGATGACAGCCCAAAGCGTGCGGTTCGGCACGCGCAGTGACGCCCATAGCGTGGCGCTAACGGCGCGATTGGAGAGAATCAGTGCCACATCCCCGGCAACCAGCGCGCTGAAGGCAAAGGCGCGTGCCGCCGGCTCGGTCAGCCAAGTCGCGCTCCAGGCGTAGGCGCCGAGCACCACTGCCAACACACCCAGTCCCTGCAGAAGGGCCAGAGCCAGCGTCATTCCGGCAAACAATGGCGCCTGCGGATCGCGCGGCGGACGCTGCATCACGTCGGCTTCGGAAGGCTCGTTCTCGAACACCATGGAACACGCCGGATCGATCACCAGTTCCAGAAAAGCGATGTGCAATGGGAACAGTACCGTCGGCCAGCCCAGCAGCACAGGCAACAGCGCCATGCCCGCAATCGGCACGTGCACCGCCAGGATGTAGGACATCGATTTGCGCAGGTTGTCAAAAATGCGCCTGCCCAGCCGTACCGCCCGCACGATGGATGCAAAGTTGTCGTCCAGCAGCACGATCGAGGCCGCCTCGCGCGCCACGTCCGTGCCACGTCCGCCCATGGCCACGCCCACGTGTGCAGCCTTGAGTGCCGACGCATCGTTCACACCATCACCCGTCATGGCCACAATCTCGCCATTGGCCTTGAGCGCTTGCACGATGCGCAACTTTTGCTGAGGAGCGATGCGTGCGCACACACTGACCCGCTTCATGCGCTGCTGCAGTTCTGCATCGCTCATGGCGTCCATGGCCTCACCCGTCAGCAATTGGTCGCTCTGGCTTACATCCAGCTGCGCTGCCCTGGCAATGGCGTGCGCCGTTGCCGGATAGTCGCCCGTGATCATCACGACGCGGATGCCGGCACTCCTGCATTGCTCGACCGCTGCCACGATTTCTGCCCGCAGCGGGTCAGCCAGTCCGAGCAAACCGACGAACTCAAACTCAAAGTCATGCTCCATTACCGGCCAGACCTGACCGACGAAACGCGCCTGCGCCACACCCAGCACGCGCAGACCTTGGGCCGCCATGGTCTGCGCCGCCGCAGCGATGCGCGCCTGTGTAGCTGCATCCAGATGGCACAAGTCAATGATCGCCTCGGGTGCGCCCTTGGCCGCCACGACGTGGGCGTCGCCCTCGGTCGCGCGCCAGACATGCGACATGGCGCGCAGTTGCGGCGTCAGGCCGTACTCCTGCATCAGCGTCCAGTCGCGGTGCAGGTGCTCGGTGTCTTTCAGGAAGTGCTGGCCGAGGCGATGAAAGGCTTTTTCCATCGGATCGAAAGGCTCTGCCACACTGGCCAGGATGGAAAATTCGACCAGTGTGTGGAAGGCTTCGGGCAAGGCCGCACTGCCAGCGTAATCAATGGAGAGTTGCCCGGCAGCGAGGCCTTCCACTGGCGGGACGTAGAGTTGCGCCACGGTCATGCGGTTTTCGGTCAGGGTGCCGGTCTTGTCGGCGCACAGCACCGAGGTGGCGCCCAACGTCTCGATGGCCGCAATGCGCCGGGTCAACACCTTTTGCTTTGACAGGCGCCACGCCCCCAGTGCCGGCAGCACCGTCAGCACCACGGTAAATTCCTGTGGCAACAATGCCATGGCCAATGCGATACCGGCCAGCAGTGCGCCAAGCCAGTCGTCGCGCAACAGACCGTAGGCCAGGACCATGAACAGGCTGGCGCCCAGGGCAATCAGGGCCAGTACCCTGACCAACCGGGCGGTCTGCTTTTTCAAGGGGGAGCGCTCCGCCGACAGCGTTTCAAGCGCACTGCCAATGCGTCCGATCTCGCTGCGCGCACCGGTGGCCGTGACAAGCGCGATGGCGTGACCGCTGACCAGCAGCGTGCCTGAAAACAGCGCCGAATCGATCGCTTTGGGCACCGGCACTGCCTCGCCCGTCAGCAGTGACTCGTCAACCTGCACATCGTTGCCGCTGAGCATCAGGGCATCAGCGGCTATCCGGTCGCCCTCGGCCAGTACAAGGACATCGCCAGACACCACGTCGGCACCCGCAATGCGCTGCGCATGGCCATCGCGCAGCACCAGCGCGCGCGGGCTGGTGAGCTCGCGCAAGGATTGCAGCGCATGCTCGGTCCTGCCCTCCTGATACAGGGTCAGTGCCAGCACGACCAGGACCAGGCCGAACAGGATCAAGCCCTCCTGCAGATCACCCAGCAAGAGGTAGAGTGCACCAGCCGCCAGCAACAGCATGAACATCGGCTCCTGCAGCGTCTCGCGCGCGATGACGCGCAGTCCGCGGCGCTGCTCACCCGGCAGCACGTTGGGGCCATCCTGGCGCAAGCGCTGTGCTGCTTGCGCCGTGCTTAGTCCATTGCTCATAGTGCGCAACAGCTTACACCCGATGCATGAATGCGTCTGTGCGAAAACGCATGTCGCGCAAGGGAGCGCGTCAATACAGTCCGCGCACTCGTGCCTGCAGCCTTGAAAGGCCAAGCAGGGCATCGGTGAACGGCGTGGCCACGCCGGTCAGGGTACCGAGTTCCTTCACCACTGTGACCAAGGCATCAATTTCGAGCGGCTTGCCGGCTTCGACGTCCTGCAGCATCGAGGTCTTGAATGCACCGAGCTTGCGCGTGACGGCGTGCCGGTCCTCCGGTTGCTGCGCAATCGGGATGCCGATGCGTGCACCGATCTCCTTGGCCTCCAGCATCACGCTGGAGACAAAGCTGCGCACCAGTTCGTCGTCCAGAATGCGGTCGGTGGTGGCGCCGGTGAGTGCGCTGATCGGATTGACGGTCATGTTGCCCCACAGCTTGTACCAGACATCCTTTTGAATCTGCTCCGAAACGCTAACCTCGAAGTTCGCAGTTTGCAGCAAGGCTGCGAGTCTTGTCACACGTTCACTCAACAGCCCGGCAGGCTCACCAATGATCAGCTTGTTGCCGAAGTGATGCTGCACATACCCCGGCTCGGCCGCGCAACTGGCGTGCACCACGCAGCCGATGATGCTGGCGCCGGGGATGGCCCGGCCGATCTCGCCCGTGGTGTCCACGGCACCCAGCAGCGCGCCCTCGAATCGCCCACCAAAATCGTGAAAGAACCACCAGGGCACGCCATTCATGGCGCTTAGCACCACCGTATCGGGTCCGATCAAGGGGCCGATGCGGCGCGCGACGTCGAGCAGAGCCGGCGCCTTGACCGCAAGAAGCACCAGATCCTGCACACCGAGTTGCGCCGGGTCCGCGCTGACCTGCACTGGCCAGGCGCTCTCGACGCCGTTCTCGCGCAGGCGCAAGCCTTGGCGCTGCAACGCCTCCAGCGTGGCACCGCGTGCCACCATGCCGACACGGCAACCCGCAGCGGCCAGGCGCGCGCCGATCCAGCCACCAATCGCGCCAGCGCCGTAAATGCAGACCCGCTCGAAGGATTCGGAACTCATCGTAAAACTGCTTTGTATTTCGCCCTAAGACTGCCTTAAGGCGCCGTGCCGAAGATCGCGGCATGGATTCACTTTATCAGAGAGCGCCGCGTTGCCCTACACTTCGCAGTCATGAAATTCACTGAACTGGCGGATGAAGCCGAGGACACAGAGCACAGCCCGGCCGAGCGCATGGCGGCGGCATCGCGCAGCACCTGGGTCAGCGTCGGCGTCAATCTGATCCTGACCATTTCCCAGGTCGTGGTTGGTGTGCTGGCAAAGTCCCAGGGCCTGATCGCCGACGGTGTGCATTCGCTGTCAGATCTGGTAGCCGACTTTGTTGTGTTGCTGGCAAGTCACCACAGCAAGAAGGATGCGGATGCGGACCACCCCTATGGTCACCATCGTTTCGAGACCGCCGCCTCTTTGATACTGGGCATGCTGCTGCTGGCGGTCGGTGTTGGCATGTTGTGGTCGGCGGCGCGAAAACTTGAAGCGCCCGAGACCGTACAGACCGTCCACATCGTTGCACTGTGGGTAGCTGGTGGCGCATTGGTTGCCAAAGAACTCTTGTTCCGCTACATGCTGTCGGTTGCCAAACGCGTCAAATCAAGCATGCTGGTTGCCAACGCCTGGCACGCCCGCTCGGACGCAGCCTCCTCTCTGGTGGTCGGTGTAGGCATCATTGGCAATCTGGCCGGCTATCCGATTCTGGATCCGATTGCAGCGCTGATTGTGGGCTTTATGGTCACCCGCATGGGCTGGGGCTTTAGCTGGGACGCCTTGCACGACCTGATGGACCGGGCGGTGGACGAGCAGGAAGTGCAGGCGATTCGGGCAACCTTGCTGGAAACACCCGGTGTGAGCGACGTGCATGACGTGCGCACGCGCAAGATGGGCGACATGATCGTGGTCGATGCGCACATTGAAGTTGACGCAAACATCTCGGTTGAAGCGGGGCACGATATTGCGGTAGAGGCCAGACAGCGTGTGCTGCAGCGGCACCGCGTCCTGAACCTGATGACCCATGTGGACCCCTGGCATCGCCCGGACCTGGATCACGCCCGGCCAGAAAGCACAATGCCCACTTAAAGTGGGCATTTGCTAACGGGGTGAGCCTCTAATTTATTGGTTGCGCGAGCAGGATTTGAACCTGCGACCTTTGGGTTATGAGCCCAACGAGCTACCAGACTGCTCCATCGCGCGGCATGTTTGCATTGTACTCTATCAAGCCTTTTCCGGCTCGCCGGCAGGGGCTTCAACTTCCGCCGGGCGGTCAACCAGTTCAACCAGCGCCATCGGAGCGTTGTCGCCGACACGGAAACCCATTTTCAGGATACGCGTGTAGCCACCGGGACGGCTCTTGAAACGCGGACCCAGATCGTCGAAAAGCTTGACCACGCTGTCGCGGTCGCGCAGGCGGTCAAACGCCAGACGGCGATTTGCGACTGTGGCTTCTTTGGCCAGGGTGATCATGGGTTCCACGACGCTACGCAATTCCTTGGCTTTGGGCAAGGTCGTTTTGATGACTTCGTGCTCGATGAGCGAATTCATCATGTTGCGCAGCATCGCCAGGCGGTGCTCGCTGGTCCGATTGAGTTTACGTAATCCGTGTCCGTGACGCATGGTGTTTTCCTTTGGTTTTATATCAGGCAGCCGTATCAGGTACTGCCCGTGGCGTTGAGACCTTTTCTGGTCTCAGAAATTAACGCTTTTCGAGGGCGGCGGGCGGCCAGCTTTCGAGCTTCATGCCCAAAGTCAGACCGCGCGAGGCCAGTACTTCCTTGATTTCGTTGAGTGACTTGCGACCCAGATTCGGCGTCTTCAACAATTCATTCTCGGTGCGCTGGATCAGGTCCCCGATGTAATAGATGTTCTCTGCCTTCAGGCAGTTGGCCGAGCGGACCGTCAGTTCAAGTTCGTCAACCGGACGCAGCAGGATCGGGTCGAACTGCGTGCTGCCACGCGGTGCTGGCGCGTCAAAGGCGGCCAGTTCGGTGCCCTCGAGCTGCGCGAACACGGCAAGTTGTTCAACCAGGATTCTGGCCGATGCGCGGACTGCTTCTTCAGCCGAGATCGCACCATTGGTTTCGATGTCAACCACGAGCTTGTCCAGATCGGTGCGCTGTTCGACGCGGGCACTCTCCACCGTGTAGCTGACACGCTTGACCGGGGAAAAGGACGCGTCAAGCACGATGCGGCCAATCGACTTTGTCGGCTCGTCGCCGTGGCGACGCATGGTGCCGGGCACGTAGCCACGACCCTTTTCAACCTTGATCTGCATATCGAGCTTGCCGCCTTGCGAGAGGTGGGCAATGATGTGCTCCGGATTGACGATTTCGACGTCGTGCGGCGTCTGGATGTCGCTCGCGGTAACCGCGCCTTCTCCATCCTTGCGCAGGCTCAGCGTCACTTCTTCACGATTGTGAAGTTTGAAGACAACGCCCTTGAGATTGAGCAGGATGTTGACCACATCTTCTTGTACGCCGTCAATGGACGAATACTCATGCAGGACGCCGGCAATGGTGACCTCGGTCGCAGCATAGCCTGGCATGGAAGAGAGCAGGACGCGGCGCAATGCGTTGCCAAGCGTGTGCCCATAGCCGCGCTCGAAGGGCTCCAGAGCAACCTTGGCCCGATGGGCGGAGAGATGCTCGACGTTGATGGCTTTGGGTTTCAATAAACTATTTTGCATGCAGACTTCCTCTCAATACCCCCGGCTCATTACACCGGTAAGGCTGGCGAAGCACCTGAAGCGCAGTGGCTGCGCCCCAGGAACGATTTTGAACAAATAATGTTTTAAAAAAACTCTTAACGCGAATACAACTCGACGATCAGCGATTCGTTTACGTCAGCGGCAAACTGATCACGATCAGGAACCGACTTGAAAACGCCTTCGGCCTTTTCGATATTGACCTCAACCCAGCTCGGCATACCGACTTGCTGTGCCAACTGCAGCGCTTCGACAACGCGGTTCTGCTTCTTGGACTTCTCGCGAACGGCGACCACGTCGCCGGCCTTGACCATGTAAGACGGAATATTGACCGCCTTGCCATTGACCGTCAGGGCCCTGTGCGAGACCAGCTGACGCGCTTCGGCGCGAGTCGAGCCAAAGCCCATGCGATAGGCAACGTTGTCCAGACGCGATTCAAGCAGCGACAGCAAATTGGCACCGGTATTGCCCTTGCGGCTGTCTGCGTCTTCAAAATAGCGGCGGAACTGCTTCTCCAGAATGCCATACATGCGCTTGACTTTTTGCTTCTCGCGCAGTTGCAGACCGTAGTCCGAGGTACGTGCACCCGAGGTACGACCGTGCTGACCCGGTTTGGAGTCGAATTTGGCCTTGTCCCCAATGGAACGACGAGCGCTCTTGAGAAACAGGTCGGTGCCTTCTCGGCGGGATAATTTGGCCTTGGGGCCTAGATAGCGTGCCACTTGAACTTCCTTTATGTCATCTGCCGCACATCAGTGCGGGAGCCACCAACTGACGCCGGTGGCGGTGGGCTTGTTAAAAACTGAATGCCGAATCTAGATACGGCGGCGCTTTTGTGGACGGCAGCCGTTGTGCGGCACCGGGGTCACATCGGCAATCATGTTGATGCGAATGCCAAGAGCAGCCAGGGCACGAACCGAAGATTCGCGGCCGGGGCCGGGGCCCTTGATCTCCACATCAAGATTCTTGATTCCCTGCTCGATGGCAGCACGACCTG
>CAZZLB010000093.1:0-9025 GCA_964654655.1 uncultured Rhodoferax sp.
GATCAGCCGCTACACCGGTGTCAGTGCCGAGGAAGCGCCATTGCACAAGCTGGGTTCCGGTCAATGGGAAAAGGCCAAGCGCAAGGCGGCCGAACAGGTGCGTGACAGTGCCGCAGAACTGCTCAACATCTATGCCCGCCGCGCAGCCAGAGAGGGTCATGCCTTTCGCTATTCGCCAGCCGACTACGAAACCTTTGCCAATGACTTTGGTTTTGAGGAGACACCCGATCAGAGCGCTGCCATACATGCAGTCATTCAGGACATGATCAGCCCACGCCCGATGGATCGACTGATCTGTGGTGATGTGGGCTTTGGCAAGACTGAAGTCGCCTTGCGTGCAGCGTTTATCGGTATCACCGGCGGCAAGCAGGTGGCACTATTGGCGCCGACCACCTTGCTGGCCGAGCAACATTACCAGACACTGATTGACCGTTTTTCCAAATGGCCTGTCAAGGTGGTTGAAATGAGCCGTTTTCGTTCTGCTCGCGAGATCACGGCTGCTTTGAAGGGACTGGCGGACGGCACGGTTGACGTTGTTGTCGGTACGCACAAATTGCTCAGTCAGAGCACGCAGTTTCGCAATCTTGGCTTGCTCATCATCGACGAAGAGCACCGCTTCGGTGTGCGGCATAAAGAGGCCATGAAAGCATTGCGTGCTGAAGTCGATGTGTTGACCCTGACCGCCACCCCGATACCGCGCACCCTTGGCATGGCTCTCGAAGGTTTGCGCGATTTGAGTGTCATTGCGACAGCGCCACAACGTCGCCTTGCCATCAAGACCTTTGTACGAACCGAGGGCTATGGCGTGATCCGCGAAGCTGTGCTGCGTGAGCTCAAGCGTGGTGGGCAGGTTTACTTTCTGCACAATGAAGTGGAAACCATTGAAAACCGTCGTACCAAACTGGAGGAACTGCTGCCCGAGGCACGCATCGCCGTGGCCCATGGCCAGATGCCCGAGCGCCAGCTTGAGTCGGTGATGCGTGACTTTGTCGCGCAGCGATTCAATTTACTTCTGTGTTCAACCATCATCGAAACCGGCATCGATGTGCCCACTGCCAACACCATCGTTATCAGTCGTGCTGACAGGTTTGGCCTGGCCCAACTGCACCAACTGCGCGGACGAGTTGGCCGCAGCCACCACCAAGCCTATGCTTACCTGATGGTCCCTGATCTGGAGGGGCTGGCGAAACAGGCCAGCCAGAGACTCGATGCCATTCAGCAAATGGAGGAACTGGGCAGCGGCTTTTACCTGGCGATGCACGACCTCGAGATCCGGGGTGCCGGCGAGGTTTTGGGGGAAAACCAGAGTGGAAACATGCTCGAAGTTGGGTTTCAGCTCTACAACGAGATGCTGTCTGAAGCCGTGCGCTGTCTGAAGGCCGGTATAGAACCTGATCTGCTCGGACCATTAAGCGTCACCACCGATATCAATCTGCATTCGCCGGCCCTGCTCCCGAACGACTACTGCGGCGACGTTCACCTGCGCCTGTCGTTCTACAAAAAACTGGCGACCGCAAAAAGCACCGATCAGGTCGATGCGCTGCTGGAAGAGATTGTGGACCGCTTTGGCAAACTTCCGCCACAGGCGCAGACGCTGATCGAGGTTCATCGCCTGCGCGTCAACAGCCAGCCCTTTGGTGTCATCAAGGTTGACGCCTCGCCCACGGTCACCACGATTACCTTCAGGAAAAATCCACCCATCGATTCCATGCGCATCATTGCACTGATCCAGAAGAACCGTCACATCAAACTGGCGGGCAATGAAAAGCTGCGCATTGAGCGAGCCACCCCGGAAATGAAGGACCGGGCGAAAATGGTGCGCGATGTCCTGCGCAGTTTGGGACAACCGACAGCTGCGGCCACCCAATCGAATACATAATGCAGGCAAATCACCCATGACGGCGCCATCAAGACCCAACGAATCGATCGAAGACAGCACTGGACTGTTCCTACGAGGCGTCAAGCCAGACTTGAAGCTCAGGGATTACCGCCTGATCGCTTTCGATATGGATTCGACCTTGGTTGACATCGAATGCATCGACGAGATTGCCGATGTGGTCGGCAAGGGTTCGCAGGTTCGCGCCATTACCGAAGCAGCAATGCGCGGCGAACTCAGCAATTTTGAAGACAGCCTGCGCCGTCGCCTCGCCATCCTGGCGGGCACCCCGGTATCGGCGCTGCAGCGGGTCTATGAGCACAGGCTCAGGCTTAACCCGGGAGCGTTGCAACTGCTAGCCTATGCGCGCTGGGACGGGCTCAAGATTCTCCTGATTTCCGGCGGCTTTACCTACTTCACCGACCGACTGAAGCCTCGCCTGGGGCTGGATTTTGCGTTCTCCAACGAACTCGAAATTCAGGACGACAGACTGACTGGCCAGGTGATCGGCGCGGTGATAGACCAGCACGCCAAGCGCGACAAGGTGGCCCAGGTGTGCCAACGGATTGGTTGCTCGCATGAGCAGGTCATCGCTGTAGGCGATGGCGTGAACGATCTGGAGATGATGAAACTGGCCGGACTCAGTGTCGCTTACCGCGCCAAGCCAAAGGTACGGGCCTACGCAAATATCAGCATCGATACCGGCGGCCTGGATCGCCTGTTGACAATCACCAAGCCGTCGGTTGCTTACCGCTGAATCAGGCCGATTCCGGTACGTTGGGCAAACCTGCCAAGGACTGGACAAGTTCGTTTTCGTCGTAGAGCGCGTCGGACATGTCGCCGGAAAAATACTTCTGGTAAGCCATCATGTCGAAATGGCCATGGCCTGACAGATTGAAGAGAATGGTCTCGGCCTTGCCTTCGCGCTTGCATCGCATAGCCTCAACGATGGCCGCCTTGATGGCGTGGCTGGATTCTGGCGCTGGTACGATTCCCTCGTTGCGCGCAAACAGCACAGCCGACTCAAAACACTCAACCTGGTTGTACGCCACGGCTTCAATCAAGCCCAGTTCCTTGCAATGGGAAACCAGGGGTGACATGCCGTGATAACGCAGACCGCCAGCGTGAAAGCCTGGTGGGGTGAACTGGCTGCCCAAAGTGTGCATCTTGGTCAGCGGTGTCATGCGGCCTGTGTCGCCAAAGTCATAGGCATACTTGCCGCGCGTCAATGATGGGCAGGCAGCAGGTTCGACCGCGACGAAGCGTGACATCTTGCCTCCACGCAAACCATGGCCCAGGAAAGGAAAGGCAATACCGGCAAAGTTGGAGCCGCCACCGCAGCAACCCACGACCACATCCGGCCAGTCGTCCGCCATCTGCATCTGCTCCATCGCCTCTTGGCCGATGACGGTCTGGTGCAACAGCACGTGATTGAGCACCGAGCCCAGGGCGTACTTGGTGTCTTCACGTTGTACTGCCAACTCGACTGCTTCCGAAATGGCAATGCCCAAGCTACCCTGATGGTTGGGGTTCTGCGCCAGCACCGCGCGCCCATAGACCGTTTCATTGGAAGGAGAGGCAACGCAGCGCGCGCCATAGGTTTCCATCAGGGCACGCCGGTAGGGTTTCTGGTCATACGACACACGCACCTGAAAGACTTCAACCTGCAGGCCGAACAAGGAACCGGCAAAGGCCATTGATGAACCCCATTGCCCGGCGCCAGTTTCGGTTGTGATCCGTTTCACACCCGCTTCCTTGTTGTAGTAAGCCTGCGGCACAGCGGTATTGGGTTTGTGGCTGCCGGCGGGACTGACGCCTTCGTACTTGTAGTAAATCCTGGCCGGAGTGCCCAGCGCTTTTTCAAGCCGGTGGGCGCGGAACATGGGTGCCGGGCGCCAGAGGCGAAAGACGTCGCGGACCGGTTCAGGGATTTCAATCTCGCGCTCCATGCTGACTTCCTGCAGGATCAATGCCATGGGAAACAAGGGAGCCAGATCGTCAGGGCCGACGGGTTGCAGGGTGCCCGGATGCAACACAGCAGGTGCCGGCTTGGGCAGGTCGGCTTGGATGTTGTACCAGAAGCGTGGCATCTGGCTTTCTTCCAAAAGGTACTTTGATTGATTGCTCATGGTTGCTCCTCAGAAAAGTTATTGTTGACGCAGATGGGGGGACCACCTGAATGCAGTATGCACGGCTTTAACATGAAATAAAAGACCGTGCTGGCTCAGGTTTACCCTGACCTGCAGGAGTTCGTGGAGTCTCCCGACAGTCGGTCACTCGTCGAACAAAAACGTAGATTCCTGGTAGTAGCGCGCTGCCTTCGCGGCAACCTTTTGCTTCATCCAGTCCCCCAACCATCGGTTCTTCTCTTCCAGGCTGGCACCACTGCCCAGCATCGCCAGTGGCAGGTTGATGCGCAGTGCGCGGCGTGGAATCAGGTGTCGCGAAATGCCGGCGGGCAGGAACGCGCCAACGCGGGCCAGATCAACAATTTCAGCCGGTGCGTAATGTGGAAATACCACCAGCACGGTAATGTCGTCATAGAGCGGCAACAAGGATGGCAGATGATCGGTGTTGGCGCGAAAGATCCGACCACGCGCCTTGTAGAGGTCGACAATTTCGTTCAAGCGCTGGGTGCGCGCGTGCAAGTTTCCTTCAGCAAACAGACTGCAGACCTCACCATGCGGGTACTCGACAAAGGCGAGCGATTCCCGGCGCGCCAGCAAGGCCCGCGCGTGCATCAAGTCCGCCTCCTCGGTCCGGATGCCTGGAAGCCGGGAAAGCAAATCCTTGAACTCCTCAACCGGCATGCCCTTGATGAGGTGATACCAGGTGTCCAGAACCAGTTCCGGGTCTTCGTAGTCAACCACCTGCACTGCGATGTGCTCCAACCCCAAGCTGTGCGCCGCGGTTACCCGGTTGGCCCCGTCCAGCACCACGTAACGCTGCTCTCCCGGGATCGCTGCCACGATCGGTGGGTTCTTTAGTACGCCCTCCGTTCGCAAGCGCTGCAAGAGCGGCTCGCTGCGCTGCGCGTCGTGTTGTTCGTGCAGAAGCAGGTCGGCCACTGCAACGACCCGAAGGTCGGGCATTTCGGGCTGGCGTTGAGGCTGGATCATGCGGCTTGTCTCCGTCAATATTCTGGTCAACATTCTGATTCTGTTTGTCGCCAATGGACCTCCCACAATCGCAAATTCGATTTCTGTCGCAAATAACCGACACCACGCCAAACTGTTCTCCCTTAATCTCGCCACCATCAAACATGGCACAGGAGACGCATCCATGGCGACACAAACTGAGCCCACGCTCGGTCGCGAGGACTTGGGAATCAACACAAGCGATCAGCGCGTGATGCTGGGAAACGAGGCGATCGCCCGCGGCCTGGTCGAATCTGCCTGCCAGTTCATCAGTGCCTATCCTGGAACCCCCAGTTCGGAAATCCTTCCTGCCGTGCTGAAGTTCAGCAAGGAACTCGGAATCGATCTTTACGCCGAGTGGTCGACCAATGAAAAGGTGGCCCTGGAGACGGCACTGGCCGCTGCCTACTCGGGCAAGCGCGCGGCCGTCGCCATGAAGCAGGTCGGGCTCAACGTGGCGGCTGATCCGGCGCTCTCCGGCGCTTACATAGGTGTCATCGGCGGTCTGGTCTTGCTCGTGGCTGACGATCCCGGGCTGCATTCGTCGCAAACCGAGCAGGACTCGCGAATGTTCTCGCTGTTCTCCAAGATTCCCGCGCTGGATCCCAGCAGTCCGCGCGAGGCCAAGGATATGGTGGCAATGGCGTTCGACCTGTCCGAACGCCATCAGATACCGATCCTGTTGCGCCCTACGGTGCGCATTTGTCACTCGGATCAGTCGATTGACTGCCAGCCTTTGCAGGGGACAGCACGCAGTGCCAACTTCGTCAAGGATCCCGATCGTTGGGCTGCGACGCCGCGCGCCAGGCTGCAAATGCACCGCGAACTCAATGAGAAGCTGGCCGCCATCGAGACGGAGTTCAAGCACTGGCCGGGCAACCAGGCTTTCTACCCGGGCAATTTGAAATCAAAGCGCGCTCCTTTGGGCGTCGTCGCCGCCGGTGTCAGCTACGCGTATTTGAGCGATCTGCTGCCCACGCTCGGCCTGGCCGATCAATGTCCTGTTCTGAAAATCGCCACCGTTTATCCACTGCCGCGCGCACTGATTGACGATTTCGCCAAGTGTTGCGACCGCCTCATTGTCTTCGAAGAGACCGATGCGGCGGTTGAACTCCAGATCCGGCTATCGATGCCGGTCTGGGGGCGCCTGACCGGACATGTTCCGACGCACGGCGAGTTGACGCCGGGAGTGATGGAAAAGTACCTGGGAGCAGCCGCGCTGGAAGCCGGGCTGTTGGTGCAGGGTCGCGCTGCCAGCCAGTTGCGCAGCGCTGTGGCCGAGTTGGCACTGCCGATCCGACGCCCGACTTTCTGCGCCGGCTGTGGTCATCGTGCCGCCTTTTACGCGCTCAGACGCGCCTTTCCGGAAGCGATCTTCCCGGGCGACATTGGCTGTTACACGCTGGGCATGAACCAGGGCGCGGTGGATACTGTGCACGACATGGGCGCATCCATTTCGATGGCCTCGGGGTTCTACCATGCCTACGCCCAGGACGGCCAGGCGCCACCCATTTTTGCCACTATTGGAGACGGAACATTTTTCCACTCCGGCGCTGCCGGCCTGGAGAACGCCGTCTACAACGGTGCTCGCTTTGTTCTGCTGGTACTGGACAACGGCACTACCGGCATGACCGGCATGCAGCCTACCCCGGAATTTGGAAAGACCGCGGATGGTCATACCGGATCCGCGGTTCAACTGGAGCCGCTGATTCGAGGCTGCGGTATCAACTACCTCGTGCATGCCGATCCGCACGAATTGGCCAGCTTTCACCGCATTCTCGCGGAAGCGCTCGAATACACGCGTGCAGAACAGGGCGGGGTCGCCGTTGTATTGACACGCTACGTCTGCGTCGCCCAGCACAAGGGGCTTGGGCCGACCCGGGTAGCCGTTCCGGTTGAGGTGCGTCATGGGGCGGTTCCGCGCTCACAGGGCGTTGCGACCGCCCTTGATGCGTTGTGGATGCCGCGTCACCGGGACCGCCTGTCGCCTTGTTCAGAAGCCTGCCCTGCGGGCAACGACATCGAGCGCTTGATGACGCTGGCTGCACAAGACCGCTGGCAGGAGGCTGCGCACATGCTGTACGAGGAACACCCGTTTCCGTCCACGCTTGGGCGCGTCTGCCCACACCCGTGCGAGAGCCAATGCAATCGAAGCGCGCATGATGGCCCGCTGTCCATCAACGCGATCGAGCGCATCACTGGTGACCGGGGACGCAGCGCCGCGACCTTCGCCAGATGTGGACCAGCGCTGGGCAAGCAGGTGGCAGTGATTGGCGCCGGGCCTGCCGGACTGAGCGCTGCCTATCACCTGGCAAGACTTGGCTACGGCGTCGACCTCTACGATGCCCTGCCGGAAATCGGTGGCATGCTGCGCTGGGCCATCACCGAATACCGACTGCCCATCAGCGTACTGCATCGCGAGTTGGAGGTCTTCAAGGCGCTTGGCATCGAGGTGCATACAAGCATGCGCCTGGGCGGCAACCTGGCGTGGTCAGAACTTGATCGTTTCGACGCCGTCTACCTGGCCACTGGCGCATGGAAACAAAGGCGTCTTCAAATCCCCGGAGAAGAGCGCCCCGAAGTGCTCGCCGGGCTCGACTATCTGCATCAGATGCGCGCTGCTCAGCCAGTCGCACTTGGTTCACGTGTCGCAGTCATCGGCGGTGGAAACACGGCAGTGGACGCGGCCCGCACCGCCCGGCGTCAGGGTGCGACGGTTGACGTTTACTACGACGTACTGCTGGCGATACCCGAAGAAGTGAGCGTCGCGATGCAGGAAGGAATCAGCTTCCATTCCGGGATGGTACCGGTCAGTTTTGAATCCGGCGTGAGCAGCCGGCTCAAGTTGCTGCTGCGCGATCTGGCGCAGTCGCCCACGCCCCAGGCACTCTCGACCACGCCGTTTTACACCGCCATCCAAGAGGCAGACAAGGTCCTGGTCTGCATTGGTGGCGATGCCGATCTCGACTATCTGGCCGATCCAGGTCTGGCAGTCCAGGGACGTCTGCATACCGATCCCTGGGGACGCACCAGTCAGTCACGCATCTTCGCGGGTGGCGACGCCTCCAGCAAAGGAGTCGGAACGGTCGTGGGTGCAGTGAACTCTGGCAAGCGCGGCGCCCTGGCCATTCACGATCGACTGAGCCGCGGGGGACTCGACACGCCCACTTTGCAATTGGCGGATGGCCCCGGCATTGCACGCGCCAAACTTCCGGATGCCACCGTGGCACGCCCGCACCACGCAACACCCGTCGCCGGGTCGCAAGCGATCAAATTGCAGTTCTTCAGCAAAATCGCTCGCGCTGAAACGGCGCATCGTGCACCCAGCGACTCGATCTGGAATTTCGAAGAAGTCAATCTGGGACTCAGCACCAAGGCAGCTACAGCGGAGGCGAGCGAACGCTGTTTTCACTGCGGCGTATGCACCCACTGTGACATCTGCGTCAACGTCTGTCCTGCTGCTGCCATCACCCAGGCGGACGGCCTCTACCAGATCGACGCCGCAAAGTGCACTGCCTGCCGTGTGTGTGAAGTGCAGTGCCCGCGTGGCGCCATCAGCATGCCTGCAACCGGAGTCTGCATCGCCTGCGGCTATTGCACCACCTGGTTCGAATGCCCATCACTGCAGCGCCGGCCCGACGGCCTGGTGGACATTGATCGACGCACCTGCATCGACTGCGGCATCTGCATCCAGGTCTGTGCTCAGGGGGCCATACAGGCACTCGTCAGCGGGCCTGGCGGGAGTGCAGCATGAGATCACAAACCATCATCGCCGGCGTCGGTGGCCAAGGGGTACTCTTCACGACCAGGGTCTTCATCGAGATCGCGCAACGCAAGGCCCTACCGGTGTTGGGGTCTCAGACCTTCGGTATGGCGCAACGTGGCGGCTCGGTCATGACCCACCTGAAAATCGGCGACTTCAACGGCCCACTGATTGGCGAAGGCGACGCCGACCTGCTGCTCGCACTGGACGGCGCCGAGGCGCATCGCACCCTGCCCTATCTGCGATCCG
>CAZZLB010000094.1:0-8996 GCA_964654655.1 uncultured Rhodoferax sp.
GCCTGGCCCTGGGGCGCCTACCTCGGTGAAGAAGGATTGAAGCGCGGCATCCGCGTCAAGATATCGAGCTACACCCGCCACCACGTCAACATCACGATGACCCAGGCCAAAGCGGTCAGCAACTACACCAATTCGATTCTGGCCAATATGGAAGTCACGGACGAGGGTTACGACGAAGCCATGCTGCTCGATGCCAACGGATTTGTGTCGGAAGGTGCTGGTGAAAATCTGTTCATCGTCAAGGGCGGTGTGGTTTACACGCCTGACCTGTCAGCCGGCGCACTGAACGGCATCACACGCAACACGGTGTTCCACATCTGCAAGGATCTGGGGCTGGAACTGGTACAGAAGCGCATCACGCGCGATGAGGTCTACATCAGCGACGAAGCCTTCTTCACCGGTACGGCGGCTGAAGTGACACCGATCCGTGAACTTGACCGCATTGAACTTGGCAGCGGTTCGCGCGGCCCCATCACCGAGAAGATCCAGAGTGCTTTCTTTGACATCGTCAATGGCCGCAATCCGAAGTATTCACACTGGCTGACAAAGGTATCCTCATGAGCAATTCCCCTATTCAACTGCTGGCCAAAGACCTGAACCACCAAGGCGGTGTGTTCTGCCCAAGTCCGCTGGCCGACATGAAACTCTGGAACAGTCACCCCAGGGTCTATCTGGACGTGGCGCACAGTGGCCAGGCCAAGTGCCCTTACTGCGGCAGCGTCTACCAACTCAAAGAAGGCGAGCACTTCGACGCTCATCACTGAGCGGCGATGAAGCCAGGCGCGAACAGCCTGATCATGGCGCCGCAGTGGATAGGCGACGCGGTGATGACCGAACCGCTGTTGCGCCGTCTGGCCGCGCGCGGCGAGCGTTTGACGGTTGCCGCCCTGCCCTGGGTGGCGCCGGTCTTCCGGTTGATGCCGCAGGTCGGCGAGGTGATCGAGCTGCCCTTTGCCCACGGCGAACTGCAGTGGAAGGCACGGCGCAGTCTGGCGCGCCAGATCAAGGGGCGCTTTGATAGCGCCTATGTTTGTCCCAATTCCCTCAAGAGCGCCCTGCTGCCGTTTCTGGCGCGCATCCCGGTGCGCATTGGTTATCTGGGCGAGGCGCGCTTCGGCCTGCTGACGCGGCGCCTGAAAAATCCTCCGAAGAGCGAGCGATCTCCGATGGTCGCGTTCTATTCGGCGCTCAGCGGCGAGAACGACCTCGATGGGGACCGGCCGCAGCTGCAAGCCGGCAAAGTAGCCGTGGAACAGACGCTGCAGCAACTGGACCTGCCATGGGCTGGCTACTACCTATTCGCACCAGGTGCCGAATTCGGTCCTGCCAAGCGCTGGCCAACAAGCCGTTTTGCCGACCTGGCACAGAGTCTGGACCGTCGGGTGCTGCTGTTGGGCTCAGCCAAGGAACATGCACTGTGCGAGGAAATCGCCGCCCCGGCCAGTGCGACGCAAGCCGGCAAATGCGTCAATCTGGCCGGCAAGACCACGCTCACGCAAGCCTTTCATCTGATAGCCGCCGCCCGATGCACGGTAAGCAATGATTCTGGCCTGATGCATGTCGCCGCCGCGCTGGGTGTGAGCCAGGTCGCAGTTTTTGGCTCCAGCAGTCCGCTGCACACGCCGCCGCTCAATGCCAAGGCACGCGTGCTCTGGCTCAAAAATGATCCCGACTACCAGCCACCGCTGGACTGTGCCCCCTGCTTTGAGCGGAGTTGCAGATTCGGTCACACGCGCTGTCTGAGAGATATTTCCGTCAGTCAGATATTGCAGCACATTCAAGAGTTGGGATAAGTCTGGACGAAAAAAAGCCACCCGTAAGTGGCTTTGAAAAATCCCCAGAGGAGGACTCGTTGGAGTTTTCTTGCTTGAATGACTGTGACAGCAGCTGTACCGACTTTAGCCAGCATGAGTCGGCAACGCTATCCCCCATTTGGGGGATATGGCGGCAATTTGCCCCACTTTATGGGCTTTTTGACAATAATTCGCTCGTGCCACCGATGCCCAGTGGCAACGAAACAACAAATGAGGCGCCGCCGTCGGGCCGGTTCTCGCATTGCACCGTGCCTCCATGACGAATGGCGATCGATTTGACCAGGGCCAGGCCCAGGCCAACGCCGCCATCGCGTTCGGTAGCACCCGGCAGGCGATAAAAGGGCTCAAAGATGCGTTCGCGCAGTTCTGCTGGCACGCCAGGACCACGGTCGCAGACCTGGATTACAGCGTGCGTTGCGGTCCGGTTCAACGTTACCGTGATTTCGCCCGCTGCGTGGCGACGCGCATTTTCCAGCAGATTACGCATGACTCGGCGCAACAGTTTGGCAACGCCCTGAACCGACAGATCAGTATCGGACTGATCCGGCCCGGGCAAAACCTCCAGTTCGGCACCGACGCGAGCACATTCTTCTGCAGCCATGCCGATCAGATCGACCGACTCAATGGTGCCCAGATCCGCTTCGCGCGCATCGAGTCTGCTGGCCAGCAGAATCTCTTCAATCAACAAGTCAAGTTCGCCTATATTGCGTGCTATTTCGTTCTTGAAGGCTGGCGAGGAGCCTGAGCCCATCAATTCGAGTCCCATGCGGATGCGCGTCAGCGGCGAGCGCAATTCATGCGAGGCGTTGGCCAGCAGAGACTTTTGCGAGGCCAGCAGAGACTCATGTGACTTGACAAGGTTCTCGATGCGCTCGGCCGCGTGATTGAAGCGTGCGGCCAGAAACGCCACCTCATCCTGGCCGTCCTCGGCGACCCGGACGGAAAGATTTCCTTCACCCCATTTTTCAACACCGTTTTGCAGCAACTCCAGACGCCGTGTGAGTTTGCGAATGATCGGATAGGTGGCCAGGGCGACGGCCAGGGCCACCAGCGTCAGTGTCCAGAAAAACCCGTAGGGTGCCAGATTCCAGGGCGAGCGTGGCCCTCGCGGCAACTGCATGTGGACGATCTGACCATCGAGCATCAGCACCACAAACTCGGGGCCGTTGCCGCTGTGACTTTGCAGTCCAAACGACGGCGCCTGCGCTTCGGGCTCACCCTGCGGATGGGCACCAATGCCTGCCCCCGGAGGGCGGCGCCGGCGCGAGTGACCGTTGCCGATAATTTGCCCGGCTTCGTTGCGAATGACAACATCACGCAACGGTGGCTCCACCGTCAGTCGCCAGGCCCAGCCAACCAGAAAGGTCAACACTGCAACGGCCAGCACCACTGCCAGCCAGATCCGCGTGTACAAGCGTTTCAGAAACACGTTGCACTCAGTCCTGCTGACGCGCAAACACGTAGCCCACGCCACGTACGGTCAATATCCGTTTGGGATCCTTGGCGTCGAGTTCGATGGCAGCCCGAATGCGCCCCATGTGAACATCAATCGAGCGGTCAAAAGCGTCGAGTTCGCGGCCACGCACCGCCTCCATGATCTGGTCGCGGGTCAAGACGCGCCCGGCCCGTTCAGCCAGCGCGACCAGCAAATCGAACTGGTAGGAGGTCAGATCACAGGCCTGACCGCCCACGGTGACGGTACGGGCGTCACGATCGATCTCGAGCGTGCCAAATCGAAGTTGTTTGCTGACCTGGGGCAGACCCTCGCCGCGCCGGCGCAGGACAGCGCGAATGCGCGCCAGCAATTCGCGCGGCTCAAACGGTTTTGGGAGATAGTCATCGGCGCCAATTTCAAGTCCGATGATGCGATCCATCGGATCACCCTTGGCGGTAAGCATCAGCACCGGTACTTGGGCCAGGGTGCCCGGCATGGAACGAATGCGGCGACAAACCTCCAGGCCGTCCATGTCAGGCAGCATCAGGTCCAGTATCACCAGATCGGGTGGGCTGGTCTGCAGGGCCTGCAGGCCACCGTGACCATCACCGGCGTGGTGCACGGCAAAACCGGACTGGCCCAGGTACTCCCCAACCATCTGGGCCAGGCGCGCGTCGTCCTCAATCATTAGCAAATTTTGACTCATGGATGCAGTCTAGGGCAG
Organism: uncultured Rhodoferax sp.; assembly: GCA_964654655.1. Classification (GTDB taxonomy): domain Bacteria; phylum Pseudomonadota; class Gammaproteobacteria; order Burkholderiales; family Burkholderiaceae_C; genus Rhodoferax. The sequence continues at coordinate 3,974 of CAZZLB010000094.1, forward strand.
CGCGCGCCCGAGTGCTTGAAGCAACAGTAAAGTTAAGTAAATGAAACCCGTCACATGCTAGCGGGTTTTGATTCTTGAAGCCAGCGCCACCAGGAGCAGGACGGGGACTCCGAGCAATGCAGTGGCAACGAAGAAGTTTTGATAGCCGAAGGCGTCCACGTAGCGCCCTGAATAACCGGCCAGGAATTTTGGCGCCAGCAGCATCATCGAACTGAATATCGCGTACTGCGTGGCCGAATACTGGATATTTGTCAGGCTCGACATGTAGGCAATGAAGGCGGCCGAAGCAATGCCGCTGGACAGGTTGTCAGCCGAGATCACGAAGATGAGGGCCGTTACATCGTGGCCACGACTGCCCAGCCAGGCAAACAGCAGATTGCTCGCAGCGCTGAGGATGGCGCCTAGCATCAGCACACGCATGACACCCCAGCGCAAGGCCATGGCGCCACCGACGAAAGCACCGGCCAGGGTCATCAGTACACCGTAGATCTTGGTGACAGCTGCCACCTCGTCCTTGCTGTATCCCATATCGACATAAAACGGATTGGCCATGATGCCCATCACGACATCGCTGATGCGATACACCGCAATCAGCGTCAGAATCAGCACGGCCTGCTTGCCATAGCGTCGCAGAAAGTCGGCAAAGGGCGCGATCAGGGCACTGTGCAGCCAGTTCAGCACACTGCTGGCTTTGGCTCTGGCACGGGGCGCTGGTTCAGACGACAGCAGCACCGTCGCCACGCCCAGCAGCATGGAGGCCGCCATCACCAGGTAGGCGCGCTGCCAGGCGCCGTGCTGATAATTGGCGACACCCGCGACTTCAGCGCGCGCCGCCAGCCAAAGCGCGCCGGCACCGGCCCAGATCATGGCCAGGCGATAGCCGGTCTGGTAGGCAGCTGCCAGCGCTGCCTGGCGCTCGCTGCCAGCGGACTCGATGCGAAAAGCATCCAGCGCAATGTCCTGCGTTGCCGAACCGACGGCCACCGCCAGCGCGCCCCAGACGACCGGTTGCAGGGCCACACGAGGGTCGTTGAAGGACATCGCAACCAACCCGGCCATGATGCACAGTTGCGCCATCAACAGCCAGCTGCGCCGTCGTCCGAGCCAGCGCGTGAGCAGCGGAATGGGTAGCCAGTCCACCAGTGGCGCCCAGACCCACTTGAAGGCATAGGCCAGGCCAACCCAACTCAGGTAGCCAATGGTGGTGCGGTCAATGCCGGCTTCGCGCAGCCAGAAACTCAGCGTTCCCAGCACCAGCAGCAAGGGCAGGCCGGCAGAAAAGCCGAGCGACAGCATGCGCAAGGTGGCGGGTTCCAGATAAACCTTGAAACTGGCGAACCAGCCGGGCTTGATTTCACTGACCTTGGGTGCACTTGCTGTCATGCGTGAATAATACGCGCAGCCCCTTGTTCAACCCGATGCCCGGCATGACCCTTGATTCATCGCGCTCGAGACCAATGCATCGCCGCCTGTTCAGGCCCGTCCTGCTGGCGGCCGCCGTGGCCTTGGCGTTTTCATGCCTGGATTCGTCCCGGGCCGAGTCGCGCGAGGGTGTTGACGTTGGCAAGAACTCGGCGTTCAGCAAACTGGTCCCGGCTGACAGCGTCGAGCGCTCTGCCGCTCAGCAGTATGCCCAGATGTTGCAGCAGGCGGCCGGCAAGAACGCGCTGGCGGGCAAGGATCAAGCCCAGTTGAAGCGTCTGCGCGCCATTGCCCAGCGCCTTATCCCGTTTGCCGCAGCCTGGAATCCGCGCGCCAAAGACTGGCGCTGGGAGGTCAACCTGATTGGCAGCCAACAAATCAACGCGTTTTGCATGCCCGGCGGAAAAATTGCCTTTTACAGCGGCATCCTGCAGCAGCTCAAACTCACGGACGACGAAGTGGCGATGGTCATGGGACACGAGATCGCCCATGCACTGCGCGAGCATGCACGCGAGCGTATGGCCAAGAGCGCCGTGACCAATGGTGTGGCCCGCATTGGTGGCGCGATAGCCGCCGGCGTCATCGGCATTGACCCGCGCCTGACTGACGGCATCGCACGGGGCGGCGCCAACCTGATCACCCTCGAGTTCAGCCGTGAGGACGAATCCGAAGCGGACCTGGTCGGCATGGAACTGGCTGCGCGTGCCGGCTACGACCCCCGCGCTGGCGTCAGTCTGTGGCAGAAGATGGGTGCAGCCAGCAAAGGTGCACCGCCGCAATGGCTATCTACCCACCCCTCTGGCAAATCACGCATTGCCATGATTCAACAGAATTTGCCCAAAGTATTGCCGTTCTATGAGCGCGCCGCCAAGGACCGGCCTCCAGGAACGGGCGGCTGGTAGACTTCTCCGCATGAAATCGTTAATGTCACTGCTGCTGTTCTGCCTCATCAGCACCTCATCGCTGGCGCTGGCAAAAACACCGGGCGAGGTCGAGATTGGCGGCACACTTCGCGACATCCAGATGCAGGGCTTGTCCGGACCATCGCGCAAACTGTCGGCGTTTCGCGGCAAGCCACTGATCATCAACGTCTGGGCCAGCTGGTGTGGTCCGTGCCGACAGGAAATGGGATCGCTGGAGCGACTCTCGCGCAGCAAGCTTGGCAAACAACTGACGATGATAGGCATTTCAACCGATGACTACCCCGAAGCAGCCAAGGGCTTCCTGACGAAATCAAAAACCACTTTCAGCCATTTCATTGACAGCAGGCTGCAGCTCGAAAACATGTTGGGCGCCGATCGTCTGCCCTTGACACTGCTGGTGGATGCGCAGGGCAAGGTACTTGACAAATACTACGGCGCCCAAGAGTGGGACAGCCCGGAAGCGCTGCGGGCCATCGCCAAAACGCTGCGTCTGCAGCCCTGAGCCATGCTGCCGGGCTGCCGGCCCTGGTCAATCGACTACCGTCCGTAACGCGCGGTGAAACTGGCCTTGCCCAGGCTGCTGGCGTTGATCATGAAACCGGCCAGCGCCGCCGTCGCATCAGCTGGAATTTCAAGTACCTCTTTCAGGGCGTGCACGGTAAAGACGTAGCGATGCGGTGCGTCGCCCGGCGGCGGCGCAACACCGCCCCAGGCCGCTACGCCATAGTCGATGCGCACATGACGCGCTCCCTTTGGCAGATTGGCGCCTCCCTCGGCACCTGCATTGGGGGCCAGCTCAGTCACGTTGGCCGGGATGTTTATCACCACCCAGTGCCACCAGCCGGAGCCGGTGGGCGCGTCGGGGTCATAGACGGTCACGGCAAAAGCTTTGGTGCCGGCAGGCGCACCGCTCCACTTGAGCGCGGGCGACTGGTTATCACCCGAACAGCCAAAGCCGTTGTACTCAAAGCGTTGCTCAATCAGGGCGTCGGCCTTGATCTCCGAACTGACCAGCGTAAATCCTGCATTGGAAACAGTTTGCGTCATGGCATCCTCCAATATGAAGAAAGGCAATGTTATGCCAAGTGCTTGCCGACGATGCCGGCCAACTCAAACATCGTGATCTGCGCCTTGCCAAAGACCGGCAGCAGCTTGGCGTCGGCGTTGATGGCGCGCTTGTTGGCAGCGTCCTGCAAGCCATTGGCCTTGATGTAGTCCCACAGCTTCTTGATCACCTGCGGCCGCGCCACGGCCTCGGCACCGATCACGGCGGCCAGTGCTGCGCTGGGCTGCAGACCGGTGCCTGCCGTGGTCTTGCGCGGCGCCTTGACGCTTTTGGCCGCTGCTTTCCTGGCGGGGACCTTGACAGCCGGTTTCTTCACGGCTGCCTTGTTCGTCGCCACCTTCACCGCAGCACCGGCCTTGGCAATGGCACCCGTAAAGGCCCTGGCAGCGGTCTTGCGCGGCGGGAACTTGCTTGGCGCAAACTCGAAGTTGACTTTCCCGGCCGCTGCGTCCCACGCCAGCATGGCCTTGAAGCCGCGGCGCGTTCGCATGGAGACAAACTTGTCGAGCAGGTCGGTCTTTCCGGTTGCCAGCAGTTTGCTCATCTGCTCACGCACCACTGGCTGCTGCAGAATGATCTGACCGCTCTTGAAATCGCAAGTGGGCGTGGCCTGCGCGTGTGTGGGTACTGACTTTTCACAAACATAGCTCTTGCCGTGCTCGAACACGGCGGCGCCGCATTTGGGACAAGCCCCAAGACTTTGCTGCGCCGAGAAGTCAATCAGCTCGCCACTTTCCTCAGCCTTCCTGTCGTCGCCAAAATCAAATTCAAGCTTGAAATTCTTGCTTTCTTCGTCGAACTTGATGACCATTTCGGCTGTGAAAGGCCACCCCGCTTTGGAGCGGAAGCCATCGAGCGGGCCGATCTTCCGGTCGCGCAGGAACTGCTCGACCTCGGCCACTTCAAAGGTACGACCGGCAGGTGTTTTGCCAAAAGAAAAACCGCAGCCTTCTTCGCTGCCGCTCTTGCCGGTGCAACTGTAGCGGCGGTAGTTTTCTTTCATGACGCCAGCACAATTCGGGCACGGCGCCTGCAAGGTGGCGTAGTCGCCGGGCACGGTATCGCGGTCGTATTCCTTGGCCTTCCTGACCATGCGTTCGGTCATGGCAGCGATCTCGGCCATGAAGGTCTCGCGCTTGAGCTTGCCGTGCTCCATCTGCGCCAGCTTGTACTCCCACTCCCCCGTCAACTCGGCTCTGGAGAGTTCTTCTACCCCCAGCCCCCTGAGCAGCGTCATCAACTGGAAGGCTTTGGCCGTCGGAATCAGCTCGCGCCCTTCGCGCAACATGTATTTTTCGGCAATCAGGCCCTCAATGATGCTGGAACGCGTGGCTGGCGTACCCAGCCCCTTCTCATGCATGGCGGCGCGCAATTCGTCGTCTTCAATGGCCTTGCCTGCGCCTTCCATGGCGCCGAGCAGGGTGGCTTCCGAGTAGCGTGCTGGCGGTCGTGTCTTCAGGGCTTTGGGCTCAACGACCTCGGCTTTCACCTGCTCACCTGGCTTGACTGGCACCAGGTTACCTGGACTCCTGTCATCGCCGTCCTTGACCTCGTCGGTGGCTTCCTTGCCGTAGATGGCGAGCCAGCCCGGCTTCACCATCACCTTGCCTTC
>CAZZLB010000095.1:0-8955 GCA_964654655.1 uncultured Rhodoferax sp.
TTCGGAAAAGAATAAAGTCTCATGATTCTCGTCACAGGTGGCGCAGGCTACATTGGCTCCCATACTTGCGTTGAGTTGCTCAATGCGGGCCACGACGTAACGGTGTTGGACAATTTTTGCAACAGCCAGGTCGAAGCGCTGGAGCGGGTGCAGCGCATCACCGGCAAGAAGCCCGCTCTGGTTGAAGGCGATATCCGGGATTCGGAATCGCTTGTGCGGACCTTGAAACACAGCGGTGCCAGTGCGGTCATTCACTTTGCCGGGCTCAAGGCAGTTGGCGAGTCGGTCGAAAAACCACTGCTCTATTACGATAACAACGTGGTGGGTACGGTGCGTCTGCTGCAAGCCATGACCGAATGCGGAGTCAAGACGCTGGTCTTCAGTTCCTCAGCAACCGTTTACGGCGACCCGCAACAACTCCCGCTGACTGAGCAACATCCCTTGTCAGCAACCAATCCTTACGGTCAGACAAAGCTGGTGATCGAGAACATGCTGCGCGACCTGTACCGCAGTGACCCAAGCTGGCGCCTGAGCATTCTGCGCTACTTCAATCCGGTAGGTGCTCACAGCAGTGGCCTGATCGGTGAAGATCCCCGCGGCACGCCCAACAACCTCTTGCCTTTTGTGGCACAGGTGGCGGTCGGTCGGCGCGAGTTCCTGAACGTATGGGGCAAGGACTACGCGACACCGGATGGCACCGGTGTGCGCGACTACATTCATGTGGTGGACCTGGCGCTGGGGCACCTCAAGGCACTGCAACGCCTGCAACGGCACACCGAGTGCCTGGCAATCAATCTGGGGACCGGCGTTGGCTACAGTGTGCTCGATATGGTGCGCGCCTTTGAACTGGCCAGCGGCAAGTCTGTGCCCTACAGGATAGCGCCACGCCGCGCCGGCGATATTGCGAGTTGCTACGCTGATCCGACGCAGGCGCTTGCACTGCTGGGGTGGCGCGCTGAACGGGGACTGCAGGACATGTGCGCGGATGCTTGGCACTGGCAGAACAGCAACCCCAAGGGCTATGCGATGATTTGAACTGCAAAGACTCAAGGGAACAATAATGTGGGCAAGGAAATGGGAATGAACAATGGCTAAAGGAATGATTCTGGCCGCGGGCCAGGGTACCCGGGTGCGCCCGCTGACACGTGACCTCCCCAAACCCATGGTGCCGATTCTGGGCAAACCCGTGATGGAGTACCTGATTGAACATCTGGCACGCCACGGCATCATCGAGATCATGGTCAACGTGGCCTGGCATCATCAAAAAATCGAAGAGTACTTTGGGGACGGTCACCGCTGGGGCGTGCAGATCGGCTACTCCTATGAAGGTGTTCGGGATCACGGCGACATCCTGCCGCGCCCCATGGGTTCGGCCGGTGGCATGCGGCGCATCCAGGATTTCAGCGGCTTCTTCGATGAGCCAACCCTGGTGCTGTGCGGCGACGCGCTGATTGATCTTGACATCACAGCCGCGCTGGCCGAGCACAAGTCAAAGAATGCCATCGCCAGCGTCGTGGCACTCGATGTGCCGCTGGCAGACGTTCAGAGTTATGGAATTGTGGTCGCAGGGCCCGATGGACACATCGAGTCTTTTCAGGAAAAACCAAAACCCGAGGAAGCCAGATCCACCCTGGCCAGCACCGGCATCTACATCTTTGAGCCGGCCGTGCTCGGTTTGGTCCCGTCCGGCACCGTTTACGATATTGGCTCACAACTGTTTCCTGACCTCGTCGCACACGGACTGCCATTTTTTGCCCAAAACCGCCCGTTCAACTGGATCGACATCGGCCGCGTGAGCGACTACTGGTCGGTCCTGCAACGCGTGCTGCGCGGCGACGTAGCCGAGATGACCATGCCTGGACGCCAGATCAAACCCGGCATCTGGGTTGGACTCAACACATCGATCCCGTGGGACAAGGTGAGCATCGAAGGTCCGGTCTACATCGGCTCGAGTGTGCGTATCGAACCCGGCGCCACCATCGTTGGTCCGGTCTGGATCGGACATGGCAGCCATATCCGCACCGGCTCGAAGGTGGTGCGCAGCGTTCTGTTCGAGTACACCCGCATCGCAGCCGACATGCGCTTTTTTGAAATGATTGTCTCGCCCGACTACTGTGTCGATCGTTATGGCGAAACGCTGTACCGTGGTGACGATACCTCGCAGCTTCGGTGGGGCGATGCGCGGGCATAAATGGAGAAAGACACAGCATGCTGATACAACCCGTAGTCCTGTCTGGCGGCTCGGGCACACGTTTGTGGCCGCTCTCGCGCGAAAAGTATCCCAAGCAGTTGCTGTCCCTCGTTGGTGCAGACTCGCTGTTGCAAGCCACGGTCCGGCGCGTCCAGGGCATTGCTGGCGCCGAAATCGCAGCGCCCATGGTCGTATGCAATGAGGAATACCGCTTTGTCATTGCAGAACAACTGCGCCTGATGGGCAAGCCCGGCACCATCGTACTGGAGCCAACCGGGAGAAACACCGCACCAGCCCTCACACTTGCAGCGCTCGCAGCGCGCAAGAGCGAGCTTGATCCGGTGTTGCTGGTGATGCCTTCAGACCATGTGATTACTGAGGTAACGGCGTTTCAGGCCACTGTGCGCCAGGGCGCTGAGCTGGCAGCCTCTGGCGCCATCGTCACTTTCGGCATCACTGCCGATTCGCCGGAGACGGGTTATGGCTATATCCAATCGGGTGCTGCTTACGTCGCCGATTCGATTTCCAGTGGTGGTGTCAAGCGGATTGCCCGATTTGTCGAAAAGCCGGATCTGGCGACGGCGCAAAGCTACGTGGCAGCGGGCTCCTATTTGTGGAACAGCGGTCTGTTCATGATGCGCGCCTCGGTCTGGCTGGGAGCCATGCGTGTCTGCCGACCTGACATCCTGCTGGCCTGTGAAAGCGCCTGGGAGAAAGGCTCCGTTGATGGCGAGTTTGTACGGATCGAGAAGACCGAATTTGCCAAGTGCCCGAGCGACTCCATCGACTACGCTGTCATGGAGCGCCTTGCAACCCACGGTAGCACAGCGGCAGCAGCTGGCTCGCTGCCACACGGCGTGGTGTTGCCGCTCGCGGCCGGATGGTCGGACGTGGGGGCATGGGACGCGCTGTGGCAGGTTCTGCCCAAAGACGGGTCCGGCAACGTCAGTCAGGGCGATGTCATGCTGCAGGACTGCCAGGACACGCTGGCCTTGTCCGAAGGGCGTTTGATCGCCTGCATCGGCGTGAGCGACCTGGTGGTTGTGGAAACTGCCGACGCCATTTTGGTCGCTCACAAGGACAAGACACAGGACGTCAAGAAAGTTGTCGATCAGTTGAAACAGCAGGGCAGAGCCGAGGGCTCCATTCATCGCAAGGTGTTCCGCCCCTGGGGTTGGTACGACAGCATCGATGCGGGGGAACGCTTTCAGGTCAAGCGCATTGTGGTCAAGCCAGGCGGCACACTGTCGCTGCAAATGCACCACCACAGAGCCGAACACTGGATTGTGGTTCGGGGTACGGCGCAGGTAACACGCGGCGAGGAAACACTGCTCCTCTCGGAAAACCAGTCGACCTTCATCCCCTTGGGCACGACACACCGACTGGAAAATCCAGGGCGCGTACCGCTTGAAATGATAGAGGTGCAGTCGGGCTCGTACCTCGGCGAAGACGACATCGTGCGCTTCGAAGATCTGTACGGACGGTGACCTTTTAGAGATTTCTTCCAATAATGATCTTCTGCACGTCAGAGGTACCTTCGTAAATCTGGCAGACCCGCACATCGCGGTAGATCCGCTCTACCGGAAAGTCGCTCACCACGCCGTAACCCCCCAGGGTCTGGATGGCGACACTGCAGACCTGTTCTGCCATCTCGCTGGCAAACAGTTTGGCCATGGCGGCTTCCTTCAAACACGGCCGACCCGCATCGCGCAAACTGGCTGCATGCCAGATCAGTTGGCGCGCCGCCTCGATGCGTGTCGCGCAATCGGCCAGTCTGAAGCCTACCGCCTGGTGGTTAAAGATGGCTGTGCCGAAGGTTTCCCGCTCCTTGGCATAAGCCAGCGCACTGTCAAATGCACTGCGCGCCATCCCGACACTTTGCGCAGCAATACCGATGCGTCCGCCTTCAAGCGCACCCAGCGCAATCTTGTAACCCTCTCCTTCGGCCCCAATCAGGTTCTCGACCGGAATGCGACAGTTGTCGAAGTTGATCTGCGCCGTGTCGCTGGAGTGCTGCCCGAGTTTGTCTTCGATGCGCGCCACCACATAACCCGGTGCATCGGTCGGCACCAGAAATGCGCTCATGCCTTTCTTGCCCGCACCTTTGTCAGTGACCGCAATAACGACCGCCACATGGCCGTTCTTGCCGCTGGTGATGAACTGTTTGACGCCATCGATGACGTAGCTTCCCCCCTGCCGGGTCGCCGTTGTCCGCAGTGCCGAAGCGTCGGAGCCGACATGGGGTTCGGTCAGGCAAAAAGCCCCTAGCATCTGCCCCTGCGCCAGCGAGGTCAGCCACTGCTTTTTCTGCTGCGCGTTGCCGTAGCGCATCAGGATCGCATTGACCGGGCAATTGGTGACACTGATGGCTGTGCTGGTGCCGCCGTCGCCCGCCGCGATTTCTTCCAGCACCAGTGCCAGCGTGACGTAATCCAGGTCGACGCCGCCCCATTCCTCGGGTACGCAAATCCCGTAGGCACCGAGGGCAGCCAGCCCCTGATGCGCTTCCTTCGGAAAATAATGCTCCTTGTCCCAACGGGCCGCGTGCGGCCAGAGTTCGGCTTGCGCAAAGTCACGCACCGCATCGCGGATCATTTCCTGGTCTTGGGTCAGCAACATAAGCCACCTATTCAGTTGGGGACAGGGCTGGCGCACTTCGCGTCGCTGCGGTCTGCCCCACAAGGTTTAACAAAGTTCCAGCGCAACAGCGGTTCCTTCACCACCACCGATGCAAAGCGTGGCGACACCTCTCTTGAGGCCGCGCGCCTGCAAGGCGTAGAGCAGAGTGACCATGATGCGGGCGCCACTCGCACCAATCGGGTGACCCAATGCGCAGGCACCACCGTTCACATTCACCACTTCGTGAGTCAAACCAATCTCATGCATCAGCGCCATCGGCACCACGGCGAACGCTTCATTGACCTCCCACAGGTCCACATCCTTCACACTCCAGCCAGCCTTGGCCAATGCCTTTTTTACTGCTCCAACCGGCGCCGTGGCAAACCAGTTGGGCTCCTGCGCATGAACGGCATGGCTGACAATGCGCGCCAGCGGCTTGAGGCCAAGTTTGGCAGCACTCGATGACCGCATCAACACCAGCGCTGCAGCTCCATCATTGATGGAAGAACTCGATGCAGCAGTGATGGTCCCGTCTTTCTTGAAGGCAGCCTTTAGCGTCGGTATTTTTTCCAACCTGACTTTACCGGGACCCTCATCAATCGAAATCACCGTATCTCCGGCGCGACCCTTGACGGTGACCGGGGCGATTTCGCCAGCAAAGGCACCCGATTTTGTCGCAGCCTGTGCGCGCTGCACGCTGGCAATGGCGAATTGATCCTGCTGCTCGCGGGTAAAGCCATACTTGGCGGCACAGTCTTCACCAAAAGTGCCCATGGATCGACCCGCCTCGTAGGCATCCTCCAGACCATCAAGCATCATGTGGTCAAAGATCCGGTCGTGCCCAATACGATAACCGCCACGGGCCTTGGGCAGCAGATAGGGCGCATTCGTCATGCTTTCCATGCCACCGGCTACCAGCACGTCGGCGCTACCTGCTTGCAGCATGTCATGGGCAAACATCGCTGTGCGCATGCCCGAACCACACATTTTGGACAACGTCACCGCGCCCGCGCTGATCGGCAAACCTCCCTTGAAAGCCGCTTGGCGCGCCGGTGCCTGACCCTGTCCGGCCATCAGACAATTGCCGAACAGCACTTCATCGACCTGATCGCCCGTGATTCCGGCGCGCTGCACCGCTGCCTTGATCGCAACGCCACCCAGATCGTGGGCGGCAAGACTTGAAAAATCACCCTGGAAACTCCCCATGGGGGTGCGGGCGGCGCTGACAATAACAATGGAATCGGTCATGGTCGGGATCTCCTGTAAGAAAAGATGGTGATGAAGGACGTTGGTGATCGGACTTACTTGAGCGGTTCGGTCCGAAAACGCTTGTCCTGTTCGTACGGAAACACGTCAAAAACATGGCCCGCCAGAATGCGCTCTTTGTGACCCTGCCAGAAAGCCACTTCCAGCAATTCCGCGTGGTGTTTCATGAAGGACTCGCGCACAGCCGGGTTGCCCAGCAGGAAGGGTCCGAAGGTCTCCGGGAACACGTCCTTGCTGCCCACCCTGTACCAGACTTCGTCTGACATTTCCTCTTCTTCTGTGCGCGCCGGGGGAATCTTGCGGAAATTGCAATCCGTGATGTACTCAATTTCATCGTAGTCGTAAAAGACAACCTTGCCGTGCCTGGTGACGCCAAAATTCTTCCACAACATGTCGCCCGGAAAAATGTTGGCCGCGACCAGATCCTTGATCGCATTGCCATACTCGATCACAGCACGCTCGACCTGATCGCGAGCGAACAGGGCAGACGGAGTCTGCGGTTCGAGCGCAGTGCCACCAGCATCAAACGCTTCCTGCAGGTAAATGTTCAGAGGAATCATGCGTCGCTCGATGTAGACGTGCTTGATGATCACCTCGCTCAAGCCATCTCCGTCGTAATCGCCGATCTGCAACTGACTCGGCGCAAATTCCTCGATTTCAGCAATCAATTCATCTGTAAAGCGGTGGCGTGGAAAGCCAACTTCGCTGTACTCCAGCGTGTCAGCCATGCGCCCGACCCTGTCATGCTGTTTGACCAGCAGATATTTGCCCTTGACCTGTTCGCGGCTGGTGTCCTTTTGCGCCGGGTAGCAGTCTTTGATGACTTTGAACACATAAGGAAAAGACGGCAGATCAAAGACCAGCATCACCATGCCCTTGATTCCCGGCGCAATGCGGAACTTGTCGCTCGAATGCCGCAGGTGGTGCAGGAAGTCGCGGTAGAACAGCGTCTTGCCCTGCTTGGCCAGGCCCAGCGCGTTGTAAATCTCATTGCGCGGTTTGCGCGGCATGATGCTATGCAGAAACCGCACGTAGGCTGACGGAATTTCCATCTCTACCATGAAGTAGGCACGCGCAAAACTGAACAGCATCAGCAGCTCGTCTTCACCAATCAGTACCGCGTCTATCACCAGCTTACCCAGGGGGTTGTGCAGAATCGGCATTGCAAATCCGGTTTCACTGAAGCCATTGATCAGCTTGCCCACGATGTAGCAGCCCTTGTTGCGAAAGAACAGCCCTGTCAATACCTGAATCTGCAGATTGGCACGCAGCGCAGCGTTGTGCAGGCGCCCGGTGATGGCGCCTTGCACCAGTGCCGCATCGCGCTCCAGGTCATCAAAGGCCAGGCGCAGGCCGAAATCCTTGATCAAGCGTGCCAGGACTTGCTGCATGCTGGCATGGGTTGGGTAGTAGGCACGGTAGGTGGGACGCGACTCGGGCTCACCGTTTTCGATGTACTCGGTGCTGACCGCCGGCCGGACAAAAATGAAGTCGTTCTGAAAATAGCTGCGGTGCAATATCTTGGTGGTCACCGAGTTGAAAAATGTTTCAGCCAGTTCCGGCTGATGGTGATTGACCAGCAAGCCGATGTAATGCAGCTTGACCTGCTGCCAGATATCCATGGACTGCTCGCCAGCCTTGAACTCGCGCTCCAGACGCCTGGTGCATTCTCGAACCTGAAGATCGTAGAACTCGATGCGATCACGCTGGGCACGCTGCTGGCCGTGCCAGTCTGCAGTCTCAAAGCGATGCTTGGCGCGTGCTGACTCGGTCCGAAAAAGTTGGTAATGCCGGTTAAAACCATCGATCATGGCTTTGGCGATTTCGTAGGCAACGCTGGAGTCAAGGCGTTGTGGAAACATCGCTTCAGACTTTCAGCATGCTGCCACGCGGGTAGCGTTTGAGTGCGTTGCGAAACACGTTCACTACCTCATCGGGCCTGTGCATGCTGACTTCCAGGTCCTTCACCAGTCCATCGCGCAGACCGTAACACCAGCCATGAACAGCGACCTGCTGGCCGCGCCGCCAGGCATCCTGAATCACGTTGGACAGCGCCACGTTGCCGACCTGCTCGATCACATTCATCTCGCACAACACGTCTTCCTGCTCGGTTGTGGTCAAGTGCTCAATGCGGCGGCGATGCCGCAGCTTCACATCGTGCACATGGCGCAGCCAGTTGTCAGCCAGACCGACGCGTGTGCCGCGCAGTGCCGCCAGCACACCGCCGCAACCGTAATGCCCCACAACCATGATGTGCTCGACCTTCAGGTGGTCGACCGCAAACTGGATCACCGAGAGGGCATTGAGGTCCGAATGGACCACCACATTGGCCACGTTGCGATGCACAAACACCTCGCCCGGATCCAGCCCGGTAATTTCGTTGGCGGGCACCCGGCTGTCAGAGCAGCCAATCCAGAGGTATTTGGGTGTCTGCAACTGCGCCAGCTGACTGAAAAATCCGGGACGCTGCAACTCCATGCGAGCCGCCCAGGCGCGGTTGTTGTCGAACAGATGCTCAAGCGATGAAGCAGTCATTTTGGTCAGCAGGTCTCCGCAAACAGTTCCCGCCCGATCAACATGCGCCTGATTTCACTGGTTCCAGCGCCGATCTCATACAGCTTGGCATCGCGCCACAGGCGACCCAGCGGATACTCGTTGATGTAGCCATTGCCGCCATGAATCTGCACGCCTTCACCGGCCATCCAGGTTGCCTTTTCAGCACACCACAAAATCACCGAAGCGCAGTCCTTGCGTACCTGGCGTACATGCTCAGCACCGAGCAAATCCAGGTTCTTGGCAACCGTATAGGCAAACGATCTTCCGGCCTGCAGCACGGTGTACATGTCAGCCACCTTGCCCTGAATCAGCTGGAATTCGCC
>CAZZLB010000096.1:0-8892 GCA_964654655.1 uncultured Rhodoferax sp.
TGTCGTCGCCGTCCTTGACCTCGTCGGCGGCTTCCTTGCCGTAGATGGCGAGCCAGCCCGGCTGCACCAGCACCTTGCCTTCGGTCTTGAAACTGTGCGCCAAATAGGCCCCCACGCTCGCCACTTCGTGTGCTTCGCTGCCCCCCGCGGGGGCCGTGCCTTGCTTGGGGCGGCCTGGCGCTGCGGCAACTGTCGTGATTCTTGTGGTGATCTGGTATTCGGCGCTAGGGAAGAACACCGCCATGAAGCGGCGCACCACGAGGTCGTAGACCTTTTGCTCGGCTTCGCTCAGGCCGTGGGGTGCCTGCAGGGTCGGAATGATGGCAAAGTGGTCACTGACCTTGGCATTATCGAAAACGCGCTTGCTCTTGACAATGTAGTTACTCTGGAGCGCGGTTGCAGCATGCGGGGCCAGATGCTTCATGGGGCTACCAGCCAGCATCTCGAAAGTCCGCTTCACCACCGGCAGATAGTCTTCCGGCAGAGCGCGTGAATCGGTACGCGGATAGGTCAGTGCCTTATGGCGTTCGTACAGGCTTTGAGCGATCGACAGCGTGGTCTTGGCGGAGTAACCAAACTTGCCGTTGGCTTCACGCTGCAAACTGGTCAGGTCGAACAGCAAGGGAGATGCTTGCGTCGTCGGTTTGTTTTCTTCCGTGACACTGGCCTTCTGGCCCCGCACAGCAGCGGCGATGGCGCGCGCCTGGCGCTCACTCCAAAGGCGATCGGCCTTGAGCTCGGCATCTGGCTCATCCTCATTGCCGGCAGTCAGATTGGCAGCGGCCTTCTTCCAGGCAGGATCAAACCACTTGCCGTTGTACTCCCCGGCGCTGGCGCCAAACGTGGCATGCACCTCAAAGTAGTCGCGGCTGATGAACTTGCGGATCTGCTCCTCGCGCTCCACCACCACGCTCAGGGTTGGCGTTTGCACGCGCCCAACAGTCGTCAGAAAGAAGCCACCATCGCGCGAATTGAAAGCGGTCATGGCGCGCGTACCGTTGATACCTACCAGCCAGTCGGCTTCGCTGCGGCAGCGCGCTGCATCGGCGAGCGGCAACATCTGCTTGTCGCTGCGCAAGGTATCAAAGCCGTCGCGGATGGCTTGCGGCGTCATCGACTGCAGCCACAGGCGCTGCACTGGCAGCTTGACCTTGCTGTACTGCTGGATCAGGCGAAAAATCAGTTCACCTTCACGCCCGGCATCGCAGGCGTTGATCAAGGCACCCACATCCTTGCGCTTGGCCTGCTTGACGATGGCGTTGAGCCTTGTTTTGGTCTTGTCCATGGGCTTGACGTCAAAGTGCGGCGGGATCACCGGCAAGTGGGTAAAGCTCCACTTGCCTCGCTTGACGTCAAACTCCTCAGGTGCCTGAATTTCAAGCAAGTGCCCAACGGCACTGGTAACGACATACTTTTCGTTTTCGAAGTGCTCGTCGTGTTTTTCGAATTTGCCGGATGCCGTGGTGAGAGCACGCACAATGTCCTGGGCAACAGAGGGCTTCTCGGCAATGACCAATGTTTTGGTGGAAACTACGTTTTTCATCTGACTACAATCCGTTTTCTCGCGGGCGCACGGGCGCACGCACCTGCACGTGAGCGCGCACGCACGCGCCCATACGAGTTCACCATACCAAATTTTTCTGTTGTGTCCAAAAAAACCACCAGCGCAGCCACTCGCCGCATCCAGGTCCGCCGCTCCGGCGTGCACGGCAAGGGCGTGTTCGCCCTGCAGGACATTGCCGAGGGTGAAGTGCTGATCGAGTACGTTGGCGAGATCATCAGCTGGCCAGAAGCGCAGGAGCGACATCCCCACGATCCGTCCGACCCTAACCACACGTTTTATTTTCACATCAATGAGAGCCGCGTGATCGATGCCAAGGTCGGTGGCAATTCATCGCGCTGGATCAACCACTCGTGTGACGCCAACTGCGAAGCCGATGAAAGAGACGGCCGCATTTTCATCAAGGCCCTGCGCAACATCCAAGCCGGTGAAGAACTCAACTATGACTACGGCCTGGTCCTGCATGAGCGCTACACACCGAAGCTCAAGGCGCAGTACCCTTGCTGGTGTGGCGCCCGGGAGTGTCGCGGCACACTGCTGGCACCCAAGCGCAGGCGAAGCTGACACACGCCATGGGCAGCGCAGTGCAATGGCCGGTGCAACAGATCGAGCAGGCCATCGCGCCGGGTCTGCCCGACTTTCGCTTCGAAGTGCTGACACAGATTGATTCAAGCAACAGCGAATTGATGCGTCGCTGCCGCAACGGGCAGAACCAGCCCGTGCTGTTGCTGGCGGAGCATCAGAGCGCGGGCCGGGGTCGCCTGGGTCGGCAATGGTCCAGTGATTTGACTTTTTCCCTTGGTCTTCCTTTGGCTCCGAACGATTGGTCCGGCTTGTCTCTGGCTGTAGGCCTAAGCGTTGTGCAGAGCCTACACCCTGATCTGCGCCTGAAATGGCCGAACGATATCTGGTGGCAAGGACGCAAGCTGGCCGGTATTCTGATCGAAACTGCCAGTTTCGGCGGCAACCGGTTCGCTGTGGTTGGCGTAGGTATCAACATCCGGCCGCGCGATGGCGCCGGGTTTGCCACGCCACCGGCGTGGTTACAGGAGTTGATGCCGGATCTGGATGAGCCCCAGGCACTGCTGAAAATTGCAGCACCACTGGTGCAAACCATCAAGACGTTTGAGCGTGTCGGTTTTGCGCCGTTTCAGGCTGAATTCAATCGCCTGGATGCGCTGCGCGACCTACCGGTGACACTCAGTAACGGAACCGTCGGCATTGCCCGGGGGGTGGACCAAGGCGGTGCACTGCGGCTTGCAACAGAGCTGGGTTTGATCCTGATCAACAGTGCCGAGGTCAGCTTGCGACCCGTGGCGGCAATTGCTGTCAAACCTTAGTGAGTATTCGGATGTTGCGTTTTCTGGTCTTGTTCCTGTTACTGATCAATGGCTTGTATTTCGCCTGGACCGAGCACCTCCTGCCCGGCATGGGGCCAGAGCCACAATCGGAACCTCAGCGCATACTGCGCCAACTCAAGCCGCAAGCCCTGCGTCTGCTCGCAAGTCAGGAGGCGCTGCAGTTGGAGCCCTCCGCCGCATCGGGCAATTCAACCACGTGCCTGCAAGCCGGCCCTTTCGATGAAGCCCAGGCTGCGTCCTTGCGCGCGGCGTTGACGTCCGCATTGCCAGCCGGGTCCTGGACGTTGAGCACTGTGACAGAGCTGACACGCTGGATTGTTTACATGGGCAAATATTCCAGCCCTGAAGCACTGGCCAAGAAGCGCTCTGAATTGGCGTCCCTGAATTTGCGCTTCGAGCCGCTGACCGACCCTGCACTGCAGTGGGGTCTGTCGCTGGGTAGTTTTGAAACGCAGGCAGCAGCCGACGCAGCCTTGGCGCGTCTGAGTCAGCGTGGCGTACGCACCGCACGTGTGGTGCAGGAGCATGCGCCATCCAAAGGCCTCATGCTGCGATTGACCGCTGCGGATGCTGCAATGCAGGCCGGCCTGAGCGACTTGAAATCTGTTTTGAACGGCAAAGCCCTGGCTGCGTGCCAATGATCACTAGGCAGAGCCTCCCGATTCGGCGATGAAACGCACGTTGAAGCGAGCTCCAGGCGGAGATTGCCCCGGTCGCGTGTCCTCCATGGCTACGGTGGCATTGTGCAGGTGTGCAATTTCCATGACGATGCGCAAGCCCAGTCCCGAGCCGTCGACTCCGGTGCCCAAAGCGCGGTAAAACGGTCGAAAGATCAGTTCGCGCTCCGCCAAGGGCACGCCGGGTCCGGAATCCTCAACCTGCAGCACCAGCGTCTTGCCAAACGGGTCGGTCAGCACACGCGCCGTGATAACCCCGGGACGGTCGGCGCTGGAAGGTGTGTAGTTGATGGCGTTGTCCAGCAGATTGCGGATCAGTTCCTTGAGCAGGGTCGGATTGCCCGCAAGCTGACCTCCTTCGGTTCCAGGCTGCGTTCCCTCAAAGCCGATGTCTATGCACTTTTCCATCGCGCGCGGCACACAGTCACGCACTACCTCCATCGTCAACTCTGCCAGGTCGCAACTGCTGCGCGGCATGGCCGAACCACTGCTCTCAGCCCGCGCCAGCGCCAGCAACTGGTTGACCGTGTGCGTGGCCCGTATGCTTGAACGCCCTATCTGGCGCAGCGACTGCTTGAGCTCTTCGGTGTTGGCACCTTCGCGCTGCGCCAGGTCCGCCTGCATGCGCAGCCCCGCCAAGGGTGTCTTCAACTGGTGGGCTGCATCCGCCAGAAAGCGTTTTTGAGTGGCGATCGAGTCTTTCAGCCGCATCAACAAATCGTTGACCGAGGACACCAGAGGCGCAACTTCCAGCGGCACCGCCCGCGCGTCGATTGGACTCAGGTCGTCGGGTTTGCGGGCGCGGATCCGCTCTTCAAGCTGGTTAAGTGGTTTGATAGCCTGCACGAGGGCCAGCCAGACCAGCAGCACCGCCATCGGCAAGATGACGAACTGCGGCAGCATGACGCCCTTCACGATCTCGGTCGCCAACACGGATCTCTTCTCAAGGGTTTCGGCTACCTGTACCAGCGCCGGTCTGGCGCCTGGCAGGGGCAGCTTGACCCAGGTGTAGGCGATCTTGACATCGACGCCGTGAACTTCTGCGTCGCGGATCCGGACTTCACCAAAGGACACTTTCTCGTCCTCGGCCGGCAAAGGCAGATCACGCTCGCCACTGAGGAACTCGCCGCGCGTGCCCAGCACCTGGTAGTAAACCGTGTCCGAGTCGTCGGCCCGCAGCAACTCGCGCGCTGGCAGCGGCAGGTTGAACTGAACCCGGTTATTGCTCACATTGACCAATTGCGCAAGCGCACCGGCGTTGTACTCCAGCGCCCTGTCAAATGGTTTGCCAGCGATGCTTTGTGCGACCAGCCAGGTCAGCACCAGACTGATGGGCCACAGCAAGAGCATGGGCGTGAGCATCCAGTCCAGAATTTCCCCGAACAGCGAGCGCTGTTCCTGATGGAAAATGTTCACCCTGGGATTTTTTCGAGGCAATAACCCAGACCACGGACAGTGGCAATCCGAATCGGTCCCTTCTCGATCTTCTTGCGCAGCCGATGGATGTATACCTCGATTGCATTGTTGCTGACCTCCTCACCCCATTCGCAGAGCCGCTCCACCAACTGATCCTTGCTGACAAGACGGCCAGCACGCTGCAACAGTACTTCGAGCAAGCCGAGTTCCCGAGCCGAAAGTTCGATCATGACGCCATCAATCGTGGCAACCCGGCCCGACTGGTCGTAAATCAGCGGCCCATGCTTGATCATGCTGCTGGCCGTTCCCATGCCGCGCCGACCCAGGGCACGAACGCGTGCCTCCAGTTCTTGCAGACTGAAGGGCTTTGCCATGTAGTCATCAGCTCCATAGTCCAAACCCTTGACTCGCTCTTCGACGCTGTCGGCAGCGGTCAGAATCAGCACCGGTAACGAGGATCCGCGCGCCCGCAGTTTCTTCAGGACCTCCAGCCCGTGCATCCTTGGTATGCCCAGATCCAGAATCAGCAGGTCGAATTCGGTGTTGGTCATCAACGCGGCATCGGCCTCTGCGCCACTGGCGACGTGATCAACCGCAGCGCCGGAACTGCGCAGCGTTCGTAACAGGCCGTCGGCCAGAACCTGGTCATCTTCGGCAATCAGAATTCGCATGTCTGTCTCCTATGTGGACAAAAACCGGCGACCGGTATTTCCATTTTTCAAGCGATTCTAGGCGCCCGCCAATCTATCTGTAATTTTCGCGAAAGACTGTCAGAGTCTATGCGGCATAGGCCTCCAGCCCCATGGCCATCACCGTTGCAACCTCTGCCCCAACCGCCGCGCTGAGTTCGTCCTGAGCCTGCGCAACGGCATCGCCAAAAGCCTGCAACCAAGCGAGTCCAACCGGAGTGAACATGATGCGTTGCGCGCGCGCGTCACGCATATCAACCGTTCTGCCCACCAAACCCCAGGCCTCACACTGCTCCACCAATTTACCCATGGCCTGTTTAGTCACACCGGCACGCTGAGCCAGTTCCGTCAAGCGCGACCCTTCAAGTGCCAGATGGCGCGTGATGTGGATATGGGACGCGCTCAGGCAGCCGCGCGCAGCGAGATTGGACAGGGCCAAGGGGACGTTTTCATTGAGCGACATCAGGAACAGCACCCGGGCGTCAAAGCGCTGAAGGGCCAGGCTCATCCAATGCCCCATATGGGCCTGACGCCAGCCTGGCCTGCGATTAATTTGGCTTGTTTGAAGCATGGCCGATATAGTAAACCAAATTGACTAAAAATATAGTTTGTGAATTCGAATAACTGTATTAGACTACTGTTCAAGCATCCAGCCTGTTTTTAAAAACAGAAGGTGCTCTGATCGAAACCAGAATCAACCCGTTGTCATTCAAGGAGTACTTCATGGACGCATCCGTCAAAGCCCCAAGCCCAGCCAACAGCGAAAAAGCCAAAGCCCTGCAGGTGGCACTTGCCCAAATTGAAAAACAGTTTGGCAAGGGCACCATCATGCGCCTGGGTGAGGGTGAGGTCATTGAAGACATCCAGGTGGTTTCGACCGGCTCGCTCGGTCTGGACATTGCCCTGGGTGTGGGCGGCCTGCCACGCGGCCGGGTGGTCGAAATCTATGGCCCGGAATCCTCTGGCAAGACGACACTAACCTTGCAAGTGATTGCGGAGATGCAAAAAGTCGGCGGCCAATGCGCATTCGTTGATGCCGAACACGCACTGGACATCCAGTACGCACAAAATCTTGGCGTCAATCTGCAAGACCTGCTGATCAGTCAGCCCGACACAGGCGAGCAGGCACTTGAAATTGTGGACAGTCTGGTGCGTTCCGGCGCCGTTGACCTGATTGTGGTTGACTCGGTCGCCGCGCTGACCCCGAAAGCGGAGCTTGAAGGCGAAATGGGCGACTCCTTGCCTGGCCTGCAGGCCAGGCTGATGAGCCAAGCCCTGCGCAAGCTCACGGCACACATCAAGAAGACCAACTGCATGGTGATCTTCATCAACCAGATCCGCATGAAAATCGGCGTCATGTTTGGCTCACCGGAAACCACCACCGGTGGCAATGCACTCAAGTTCTACGCTTCCGTGCGTCTGGACATCCGGCGCACCGGGACCATCAAAAAAGGCGATGACGCGATCGGCAATGAAACCAAGGTCAAGGTCGTCAAGAACAAGGTGGCGCCACCGTTCAAGACGGCAGAATTCGACATTTTGTTTGGCGAAGGCATCAGCCGCCAAGGCGAAATCATCGACATGGGCGTGAACGCCAACATCCTGGACAAGTCCGGCGCCTGGTACGCCTACAACGGCGAAAAGATCGGCCAGGGGCGCGACAACGCCAGGGAGTTCCTGCGCGAAAACCCGGAGCTTTCGCACGAAATTGAAAACAAGGTGCGCCTGTCACTGGGCATCCCCTTGCTGCCTTCCTTGGCCGATCCTGATGCAAAAGCCAAGACGCAGGGCAAAAAGGCCGAAACAATCAGCAAGGTATAAGACTCATGTCGCAGGTCCAGCTGTCACTTAAAGGCCGTGCCCTGCGGCTACTCAGCGGCCGCGAGCACTCGCGCACAGAACTTGAGCGCAGGCTTGCAAAATTCGAAGAGCAACCTGGCACCCTCAAACGCGCGCTGGACGAACTGCAAGCCAAGGGCTTCATCAGCGAGCAGCGGGTGATCGAATCCGTGCTGCATCGGCGCGCAGTCAAACTCGGTAGCGCACGCATCAAACATGAGTTGCAAGGCAAAGGTCTGGACCCGCAAGCCGTAGCCCAGGCGATGGCGCAGTTGCAACCCAGCGAACACGACCGAGCGCTGGCGGTCTGGCAGAAGAAGTTTGGCTCGCCGCCATCCACCCCTGTGGACGCGGCGCGGCAGATCCGCTTTCTGGCAGCACGCGGCTTTGGCGCAGAGGCGATCCGCAGAATCGTCAAAGGCCCAGCATCAGCTTGAGGTTCTGCACAGCGGCACCGCTGGCTCCCTTGCCCAGATTGTCGAGCCGGGCCACCAGCACAGCGTGGCTGAACCCGTCATCGGCACCCTGATTGGCAAAAACCCGCAATTCCATTCTGTTGCTGCCAGCCAGGGCCAGCGCATCCAGTCTGCCATCCGGCGTCGCAGGTTCGACGCTCACCCACTCACTGCCGCTGTAGTGCTGGCTCAGCGCATCACGCAGATCCTGTGCGCTGGGGTGACCCGGCAGCAAGTCCAAATGCAGCGGCACCTGCACCAGCATGCCCTGTTTGAAATTACCGATGCCTGGCACAAAGACGGGCCGCCGCTGCAAGCCGCTGTACTTCATGATTTCCGGCAGGTGCTTGTGTTTCAGGCCGAGCCCGTACAGTTCGAAAGCCGGTGCCTCATTCCTTTCGTAAGCCTCGATCATGCTACGCCCGCCACCCGAATAGCCACTCACGGCAGGCAGGATCAGGGGGAAGTCCCTGGGCAGCAGTCCCGCATCAACCAGGGGACGAAGCAGTGCCACCGCACCGGTCGCATAGCAGCCGGCATTGGAAACGCGGCGCGCTTGCGCCACCAATTGCCGGTGCCCCGGGGTGAGTTCGGAAAAGCCGTACACCCAGCCAGGGGCCGTGCGATGCGCCGTCGATGCATCGATGATTTTCGGACCCGGTTGGCCACCGGCGCGAGCCATTTCATCGATCATCGCGACCGATTCCACGGCAGCCTCGTCATGCAGACAAAGTATGACCAGATCCATCTGAGCCATCAACTCGCGCTTGGCGACCGGGTCCTTTCGCAAAGCCGAAGCAATGCTGACGACTTCGACGCCAGGCATGTCCTGCAGACGATCCCGGATCTGCAGCCCGGTGGTGCCGGCTTCGCCATCAATGAATATCTTTTGCA
>CAZZLB010000097.1:0-8819 GCA_964654655.1 uncultured Rhodoferax sp.
TGATGGAGAAGCTGACGCAGGACATGGCGGACGCGGCCTGGAGGATCATCGAGGAAGTGGAAGCCATGGGCGGTATGACCAAGGCCGTGGACAGCGGCTGGGCCAAGCTCAAGATCGAAGCCGCTGCTGCCGACAAGCAGGCGCGCATCGACAGCGGACAGGACGTGATCGTGGGTGTCAACAAATACAAGCTCAAGCGCGAAGATGTGATCGAAGCGCGCGACATCGACAACATGGCGGTACGCGACGGGCAGATCGCACGCCTCCAAGAAATCAGGGCAAAACGCGATGCAGGGCTCGTCAATGCTGCTCTGGCTGCTATCACTTCTGCAGCGAGCGATGGCTCCGGAAATCTGCTGGACCTGTCCATCAAAGCCATCCGTCTGCGTGCCACGGTGGGCGAGGTGAGTGATGCGCTGGAGAAAGCCTTCGGTCGCCACCGCGCCGACACCAACAAGGTCTCCGGTGTGTATGCTGCGGCGTACGATTCAGCCCAAGGAGACACCATGGACTACTGGCACACCCTCAAGACTGACATCGCAGCCTTTGCCGAAAAACAGGGCCGCCGCCCGCGCGTGATGATTTCCAAACTGGGTCAGGACGGCCACGATCGCGGTGCCAAGGTGGTAGCCACCGCATTTGCCGATCTGGGCTTTGACGTAGACATGGGGCCGCTCTTCCAAACACCGGAAGAATGTGCCCGCCAGGCGATTGAAAACGATGTGCACGCGGTCGGCGTATCCACACTCGCCGCGGGTCACAAGACACTGGTGCCGGCCATCATTGCGGAACTGAAAAAGCAGGGTGCAGACGACATCGTCGTGTTTGTCGGCGGCGTGATTCCGCGCCAGGACTACGACTTTTTGTATGCCGCAGGCGTCAAAGGCATCTACGGTCCGGGAACCCCGATTCCGGCAAGCGCACGCGATGTGCTGAGCCAGATTGAGAAGGCATTGGCCTGATGCCTCTGCACGCGCGCCTGCAATTCGAGCCGGTGGTGGCCGAAGGCTTCGAGGCCCTGGTGGTCTTGCGCTCGGCAGCGCTGCGTGAGAGTCTGGAGCGGCCGGGGATTTTCAGCGCCGAGCGCTCGCGCGAGCGGCTGGGTTCAAATTTTCGACCCGAATTCATGCGGCACATCGTGCACAACGGCGCGCGTGTGGGGCTGCTGACTTACCAACGCAACGGCTTTGAGAAGGTGGGCGAGGCAGAGATTGACGTGTCCTGTGTGTGGCGTGTTCCGGTCGAGGTGGGTGCGTGATTCAAGCTGCAGACATCGTCCAGGGGCAGGGTCTGGCGCAGCGCCGCAGCATTGCCAAGGCCATCACGTTGTTGGAATCCACGCGCGCAGACCACCGTGCACAGGCGGATGACTTGCTCACCGCGCTGCTGCCGCATACCGGTAATTCGTTCCGTCTGGGCATCAGCGGCGTACCGGGTGTGGGCAAGAGCACTTTCATTGAAACGCTGGGACTGTATCTTATTGAACAAGGACATCGGGTCGCGGTTCTCACCATTGACCCGTCGTCCTCGGTGTCAGGCGGATCCATCCTTGGCGACAAGACGCGCATGGAGCGACTCTCCATGCACGAGCGCGCCTACATCCGGCCCAGTCCCAGCAGCGGCACCTTGGGTGGCGTCGCCGAAAAAACGCGTGAAGCCATGCTGGTGTGTGAGGCGGCGGGCTATGACATCGTTATTGTGGAAACCGTGGGTGTGGGCCAGTCGGAAACCGCCGTGCAGGGCATGACCGATATGTTCGTGCTATTGCAGTTGCCCAATGCAGGCGACGACTTGCAGTCCATCAAGAAAGGCGTGATGGAACTGGCCGATCTGGTGGTCGTGAACAAAGCCGATCTGGACCCCGATGCCGCGACCCGCGCACAGGCCCAGATCATGTCAAGCCTGCGCTTGTTGGGAATCGTCGCGCACGCTCGCGATGCGCATGATGCTCAAAATCCTGTGCAGGCACTTGCGCAGTGGCATCCGCAGGTGGTTCGCATCAGCGCTTTGCAAAGCACAGGTCTGGACGTATTCTGGGCTGCCGTGTTGGAGTTCCGGAAATTGCAGGCGACCAGCGGGCACTTGGCGCAGCGGCGCCAGCGCCAGGCGCTGGCATGGATGTGGGAGCGCATTGATGCCGGACTGAAGCAATCATTTCGCAGCAATCCGCTCGTGCGTCAGCAACTCCCCTCATTGACGGCGGCGGTGGAACAGGGTCAACTTGCGGCCAGTACTGCCGCACGAAATCTGCTTGCAGCCCTTGCGGGGTCTGCGCCAGCAGCTACCAAATAGATAGCGACTAGAAAGAGGAAAACCATGCACGATATCCTGGAACAACTGGAAGCCAAGCGTGAACTCGCGCGTTTGGGCGGCGGCGTCAAACGCATCGAAGCGCAGCACAAGAAGGGCAAACTCACGGCGCGCGAACGCATTGAGTTGTTGCTCGACGAAGGCACTTTCGAAGAGTGGGACATGTTCATGGAGCACCGCTGCGTGGACTTCGGCATGCAGGAGCAGAAGATTCCGGGCGACGGCGTTGTCACGGGTTACGGCATGATCAACGGGCGCCTCGTGTTTGTCTTCAGTCAGGACTTCACGGTGTTTGGCGGTGCGCTCTCGGAAGCCCACGCGGAGAAAATCTGCAAAGTGATGGACCAGGCCATGAAGGTTGGCGCTCCGGTCATTGGCTTGAATGACGCGGGCGGCGCGCGCATCCAGGAAGGGGTGGCATCGCTTGGTGGTTACGCCGATGTATTCCAGCGCAATGTGATGGCCAGCGGGGTGGTACCGCAGATCAGCATGATCATGGGACCCTGTGCTGGCGGCGCGGTTTACAGCCCGGCCATGACGGACTTCATCTTCATGGTGAAAGACAGCTCCTATATGTTTGTCACCGGCCCTGAAGTGGTGAAGACAGTGACGCATGAGGACGTGACGGCCGAGGAGCTTGGCGGTGCCATCAGTCATACCACCAAGAGCGGTGTCGCAGACCTTGCGTTTGAGAGTGACGTTGAAGCGCTGCTGATGCTGCGCCGGCTTTACAACTATCTGCCCTTGAACAACCGCGAGAAAGCGCCCGTGCGTCGCAGCGGGGACCCGGCCGACCGCATGGACATGAGTCTGGATACGCTGGTGCCCGACAACCCGAACAAGCCTTACGACATGAAGGAACTGATCGTCAAAACGGTTGATGATGGCGACTTCTTTGAGCTGCAACCAGAGTACGCGAAAAACATCCTGATCGGGTTTGGTCGCATGGAGGGGCAGACGGTCGGTTTTGTAGCCAATCAACCGCTGGTGCTGGCGGGTTGCCTGGACATCAAGAGCTCGATCAAGGCGGCGCGCTTTGTGCGCTTTTGTGATGCTTTCAATATCCCTGTGATTACTTTTGTTGATGTGCCGGGCTTTATGCCTGGCACCAGCCAGGAGTACGGGGGCATCATCAAGCACGGTGCCAAGTTGCTCTATGCCTTTGCCGAGTGCACCGTGCCCAAGATCACTGTCATCACACGCAAGGCCTACGGTGGAGCGTATGACGTGATGAGTTCCAAGCACCTGCGCGGCGATGTCAACCTGGCCTGGCCAAATGCCGAGATTGCAGTGATGGGCGCCAAAGGCGCGGTGGAAATCATCTTCCGCGAGGACAAGGGTGACCCGGAAAAGCTCGCTGCCAAAGAAGCCGAATACAAGGCACGTTTTGCCAATCCCTTTGTCGCCGGAGCGCGCGGCTTTATCGACGACGTGATCCTGCCGCACGAGACGCGCAAGCGGATCTGCCGCTCGCTGGTAATGCTGCGCGACAAGAAACTTGAAAACCCGTGGCGCAAGCACGGCAATATTCCATTATGAATTCTCGCGGGACAGACCAAAGTTACACGAAGTGAGCGTGCTCTGTCCCCGACACTTTAGGAAAATGAGATGTTTACAAAAATATTGATTGCGAATCGCGGCGAGATTGCCTGCCGCGTCATCAAGACCGCACGCAAAATGGGCATCAAGACCGTGGCGGTGTATTCCGACGCTGACAAGGAGGCGCGCCACGTGATGCTGGCCGACGAGGCTGTCAACATTGGTCCGGCGCCAAGCCGCGAGAGCTACCTGCTGGGCGAGAAGATCATTGCCGCCTGCAAACAGACCGGCGCCCAGGCGATCCATCCTGGCTATGGCTTCCTGAGCGAGAACGCTGCTTTCGCCAAACTGGTGGAGGAACAGGGCATTGTGTTTATCGGACCCAAGCACTACTCGATGGCGGCGATGGGCGACAAGATCGAGTCGAAGAAACTCGCCGGTGCGGCCGGCGTGAACTGCATTCCGGGTGTCAACAGTGCGATTGAAAGTGCCGAGCGGGCAGTCGAAATTGCCAAAGGCATTGGCTACCCGGTGATGATCAAGGCCAGCGCCGGTGGCGGCGGCAAGGGCTTGCGCGTGGCCTTCAGCGACAAGGAGGCCTTCGAGGGCTTTACCAGTTGCCGCAACGAGGCGCGCAACAGCTTTGGCGATGACCGGGTGTTTGTCGAGAAGTACGTGGAGGAGCCACGGCACATCGAAATCCAGCTGATCGGTGACGCGCACGGCAACATGGTTTACCTCAATGAGCGCGAGTGTTCGATCCAGCGCCGCCATCAAAAGGTGATTGAGGAAGCACCCTCCTCGTTCATCAGCGACGCAACGCGCAAAGCCATGGGCGAGCAGGCGGTGGCATTGGCCCGGGCAGTCAAGTACCAGAGCGCCGGCACAGTCGAGTTTGTTGTCGGCAAGGACCAGAGCTTCTATTTTCTGGAAATGAATACGCGGCTGCAGGTGGAGCACCCGGTGACCGAATGCATCACCGGACTTGACCTGGTCGAATTGATGATCCGGGTTGCTGCTGGCGAGAAGCTGCCTTTGACGCAGGCCGATGTCAAGCGCGATGGCTGGGCTATTGAATGCCGCATCAATGCCGAAGATCCGTTCCGCAACTTCCTGCCGTCCACCGGGCGCCTGGTGCGTTTCCAGCCACCAGTCGAAACCATGGTTGCCTCCGACCTGAGCCGCTGGCTCGGTGTGCGCGTGGACACTGGCGTGCAGGAAGGAGGCGAGATCCCCATGTACTACGACTCGATGATCTGCAAGCTCATCGTGCATGGCAAGGACCGCCTGGATGCGATTGCCAAAATGCGCCAGGCACTCAATGGCTTTGTGATTCGAGGTGTCAGCAGCAGTATTCCGTTTCAGGCGGCGCTGCTGGCGCATCCCAAGTTTGTGTCAGGTGACTTCAACACGGGGTTCATTGCCGAGCACTATGCGCACGGCTTCAGGGCGCAGGACGTACCGCACGACGACAGCGAACTGCTGATCGCGCTGGCCGCCTTTGTGCACCGCAAGTACCGCGGTCGCGCCACCGCCATCAGCGGTCAGATGGAAGGCCACGAAGTGGCGGCCGGACAGGACTTTGTGGTGGTGACTTTGGGTCAGCAAGGCGCGACGACGCAGACGCCGGTATCGGTGATGGAGTTTGACCAGAAAGCCGGCTCCGGCCTGATCAAAGTGGGCTCCAGGACTTACCAGTTGTGCAGCAACTACCGTCTGGGAGAGATCCGAATCAGCGGTACTTGCAATGGGCAGGAATTCGTGGCGCAGGTGGAGCGTGGCGTGCAGGCCGGCAAGAACCCGCTGGCGATCCGCGTCTCGCACAACGGTACCCAGATTGACGCTCTGGTCCTGTCGAGGCGGGCTGCTGAACTGCATGCGCTGATGCCTTACAAGGCGCCACCCGACATGAGCCGCTTTGTCCTGTCGCCGATGCCGGGACTGCTGGTTGAAGTAGCGGTCAAGGAAGGCCAAAAGGTGCAGGCTGGTGAGCGCGTGGCCGTGATCGAAGCCATGAAGATGGAAAACGTGCTGTTTGCTGCGGCCGACGGCGTCGTCGGCAAAGTGTTGGCGAGCAAGGGCGAGAGCCTGACAGTGGATCAGCCTATCGTGGAGTTTGCCTGACATGACGAGTCGACCCTTCAAGGTGCTGGGCATCCAGCAGATCGCCATTGGCGGCCCTGATAAGAGCCGCCTGCAAAAACTCTGGGTCGACATGCTGGGCCTGGAAATCACCGGTACTTTTCGCAGCGAGCGTGAAAACGTGGACGAAGACATCTGCGCCATCGGCAGCGGTCCGTTCAAGGTCGAGGTTGACCTGATGCAACCGCTGGATATCGAAAAGAAGCCGGCGGTGCACGCCACGCCACTGAACCACGTTGGCTTGTGGATTGATGATTTGCCGACTGCGGTTCAATGGCTGACGGCGCAGGGCGTACGCTTTGCGCCGGGTGGCATCCGCGCCGGTGCAGCCGGCTTTGATATCTGCTTTTTGCATCCACGACACACCGAAGAATTCCCGATCAGTGGCGAGGGTGTTCTGATCGAACTGGTGCAGGCTCCGCCTGAAGTCGTAAGCGCTTTTGCGCGCCTCGCTGCCCCACCGGCTTGAGGATGTTTCTTTCCTCAGCCAATCTGGTTTGATTTAAGTCAATGTCTGCTAAACGGTCGCTGCTGGCGGCAGGCCGTGGTGACTATTTGGCGGACCCACTGGCGTACACTCGCGCTTCACCCAGTCGCCGTCGCGGCTCAGGAGACAGAATTGCAGCCCACCAACACCGCTAACCCCAGCTATTTCCATAAAGTTGTCGATTGTCAATGGGCCTGCCCGGCACATACCCCGGTTCCCGAGTACATCCGTCTGATCGGCCAGGGCCGCTACAGCGACGCCTACATGGTGAATTGGGTTTCCAATGTATTCCCGGGCGTTCTGGGGCGCACCTGCGACCGGCCCTGCGAGCCGGCCTGCCGCCGCGGTCGCGTCGAAGAGAGCAATGGCGAGCATCCGGAGCCGGTGGCTATTTGTCGTCTCAAACGCGTTGCTGCCGACGGCAAGGACGATGTCAAACATCGCATGCCTGCTGTAGCTCCGAAGAACGGCAAGCGGGTCGCCTGCGTGGGCGCAGGCCCGGCGTCGCTCACCGTGGCGCGTGATCTGGCGCCGCTCGGTTATGAGGTGACGGTGTTCGACGGCGAGGCCAAGGCAGGCGGATTTATTCGCAGCCAGATTCCGCGATTTCGCCTGCCCGAGTCAGTGATTGATGAAGAGACTGGCTACATCCTCAATCTGGGTGTGCAGTTCAAGGGTGGCCAGCGCATTGATTCGATGCGCAAGCTCCTGACCGAAGGCTACGACGCCGTCTTTGTTGGCTGCGGCGCACCGCGCGGTCGCGATCTTGATGTTCCCGGTCGCTGGGAGATCAAGGAGAACATCCATATCGGCATTGACTGGCTGGCTTCTGTTTCCTTTGGTCATATCACCAGTATCGGCAAGCGCGTGATTGTGCTTGGCGGTGGCAACACCGCGATGGATTGCTGCCGCTCGGCGCGACGCATGGGTGGAAGCGACGTGAAGGTGATTGTGCGCAGCGGCTTTGAGGAGATGAAGGCATCGCCCTGGGAAAAAGAAGATGCGCTGCACGAAGGCATCCCGATCCTGAACTTCCATGTGCCCAAGTCGTTTGAGCATGTCAACGGCAAACTGACCGGCATGCGTTTTGAGATCGTGAAGGCGGTGTATGACGAGAAGGGCCGCCGCTCGCTGGTGCCCACCGGCGCGCCGGACGTGCTGGTCGAATGTGATGCCGTTCTGATTGCTGTTGGTCAGGAGAACGCTTTCCCCTGGATTGAGAGCGATGTCGGCATCGAGTTCGACAAATGGGGTTTGCCAGTCCTGGTGCCAGATGCTTTCCAGTCCACGGTGCCCAATGTGTTTTTCGGTGGCGATGCCGCTTATGGGCCGAAAAACATCATCACCGCCGTGGCGCATGGTCATGAGGCAGCGGTGTCGATTGACCGCCTGCTGCACGGTGAAGATGTGCATCGCAGGCCGGCGCCGATGACCAATCTGATGTCGGCCAAGATGGGGATTCATGAGTGGAGTTATGACAGCTCTGTGTCGGGCGATTCCCGTTTCAAAGTGCCTTGGGCGAAAGCGGAGGTGGCACTGGCCAGCATCCGTGTGGAAGTGGAATTGGGTTTTGATGCCGCGACTGCATTCAAGGAGACGCACCGCTGTCTGAACTGCGACGTCGAGACCGTGTTTACCAAGCACACCTGCATTGAGTGTGATGCCTGTGTCGACATTTGCCCGATGGATTGCATCACCTTCACCAAGAACGGTGACGAGGCTGATTTGCGCACGCGCCTGAAAGCGCCAGCGACCAACCTGGCGCAGGACCTTTACGTGTCCGGCGCTCTGAAGACAGGACGTGTGATGGTGAAGGACGAGGACGTTTGTCTGCATTGCGGCCTGTGTGCCGAGCGTTGCCCGACCGGGGCATGGGATATGCAGAAATTTTTGTTCAGTACGACGCATGCGGGAGCCCGCTGCCGTGATGGCAAAGTTGTTCGCCGCGCGATGGAGGCCGTATGAAACACATAGAAGCTGTCAACGACTTCGTCATCAAGTTCGCCAACGTCAATGGCTCGGGTTCGGCCTCGGCCAACGAACTGTTTGCCAAGGCCATCATGCGCATGGGCGTGCCGGTCAGTCCGCGCAACATTTTTCCCAGCAACATTCAGGGCATGCCGACCTGGTACGAGGCCCGCGTCTGCGAAAAAGGTTACGGCGGTCGCCGTGGTGGCGTGGACATGATGGTCGCCATGAATCCGCAGACCTGGGACAACGATGTGGGCGAAATTCAGAGCGGCGGTTACCTGTTTTATGACAGCACACGGCCGATTCCGGAATCGCGCTTTCGCAAGGACATTGAAGTCATCGGCAGTCCGCCGACCGAGATCGCCAACGC
>CAZZLB010000098.1:0-6227 GCA_964654655.1 uncultured Rhodoferax sp.
GACTTGCCCGAATGTCCTCGATAAAGCGTAGCGCGAGTGCGGCCCAGCAGCAAACCCGCAATCAGGGGCGGCAGCACGAGTGGCATCAATAGGGCAGACAGCAGCAGGTCAAGTGCCCGCAGCTGCAGATCGGTGCGTTCGTCGAAAGCAGCGTCAGGGACTGTTGAAGAACGCTTGTTTGTTGTGAACCAGCTTGCCATGGCGGATGCAATCAGTAGGCGCCGCGGCCGCGTATGACGGCAGGCAGCGTCTTGGCCAGCAATTTGACATCGGTAAGGATGGAGCGTTGCTGGATGTAGTCGATGTCCATCAGCACCTGTTGCGGGAACGGTATTTCTGATCGCCCGTTGACTTGCCAGATACACGTGAGACCGGGCGTGACGGACAGACGCTGGCGTTCCTTCATCGTGTAGCGTTCGACCTCGTTGATCAGGGGCGGGCGTGGCCCGACCAGACTCATGTGACCGGTCAGGACACACCACAGTTGCGGCAACTCATCGATGCTGGTGCGGCGAATCAGCCGACCCACCGGCGTGATCCGGGGGTCGCGTTTCATCTTGAAAGTGACACCTTCACTGCCGTGTTGATTGTTCGCAAGCAGCGCGGCGCGAACGGCCTCTGCATTGACACACATGGATCGAAATTTCGGAAATTCGAAAATTTCACCATGCAGGCCAACCCGCTTTTGCCAGAACAACACGGGACCCCGGTCGTACAACTTGATCGCCAGTGCGATCAGCAGAAACAGGGGAGCCAGCAAGACCAGCGCTGAAAGCACCAGCGCGATGTCCAGAAATCTTTTGATGATCGGCAGCTTGCGCGTTGACCACCACCAGACCAGGCGCGCGCGGCGCGCCCGCAGCCGGTTGGCAAGTGGTACTTTGAGTTGGGGCAGGGTAGATCCGGTCATGAGACGCCTCGTTCGATTGGTGTCTCGTATTACAGTCGTTTGCCACCAGGAAGTTGTGACAGGACTGTCAACGACTTGTTAAACTGATGGCGAGCGCTTTGCCTCAGCCAGACACGACCCGCCAGCAATGTACAAACCCTTGACCGCGACACCCACACTGAGGGTTCTGGTGGCTGATGACATACAGGCGTCGCGGCTTCACCTGTGCGATTTGCTGCAGGGATTGGGTCACCATGCGCAAGGTGTGGCAAGTGGCAGTGAGGCAATCGAGCAGGTGCGTGCGCAAGCCCCTGACGTGATTTTGCTTGACCTTCTGATGCCGGGCATGGATGGTTTTGAGGTAACGCATCGAATCCGCGAAATGATCACGGATCGCTGGTTGCCAGTCATTGTGACCTCTTCGCTGGAGGGTGAGGAACATTTCATCCATGCGCTGGCAGGCGGCGCGGACGACTATCTGGTGCGACCGATCAGCCGGGGTTTGCTGGAGGCCAAGTTACGCCACTACGCCAGGGTGCTTGGCCTGCAGTCGCGCTTGGCGGCCATGGCGCAGCGCCAGCGTGCGATCCACGACAATATTCTCGACGCCGTGATCACGCTGGATGGCGCTGGCCTGATCGAGGAGAGCAATCCTGCGGCGACCCGCCTCTTTGCGTTCGACCAGGGTGAATTGACCGGACATCCGATTGAAGCGGCCATTGGCGCGCCTCTGGCAGCGCTGCTGGTGCAACATGAGTTGCCCTTGCGACGCGCCGACGGCAGCGTCTTTCCGGCTGAGTTGGCACGCAGCGACTGGACCGAACAGGGAAGGGTTCAGCACACACTGGTCATCAGGGACCTCACCGAACGACGCCACGTCGAGCGCATGAAAGATGAGTTTCTGGCAACAGTCAGCCATGAACTGCGCACGCCACTGACTTCGATCCGAGGCGCTCTGGGTCTTCTGGCCAGTGGATCGGCGGGCGTCTTGCCCAAAGCGGCTGTACCCTTGGCTGAGGTGGCCAAGCGCAACGCAGAGCGACTGAGCCGACTGATTGACGACATCCTGGACCTGACCAAGCTCGAGGGCAATCAGATGGTGCTGCAACTGCGCCTGGCGCGGCTTGATCTGCTGCTGCGGGAGGCGGTCACGGCCAACCAGGGCTACGCAGATCGTGCGGGCGTGGCGCTCAGCGCCGACCTGCCCGGCGATAGTCCGCAAGTACGCGTTGACGGCGAGCGTTTCCTGCAGATCATGGCCAACCTGCTGTCCAACGCCATCAAACATTCAAGCAGCGGTGACACTGTGACCATCAGCCTGGATTGGACTGTGAGCCATGTGCGGGTCCGGGTACGTGATCGCGGGCCTGGGGTCGATCCGCGCTTTCGTGCCCGCATGTTCGAGAAATTTTCGCAGGCGGACGGTTCTGACCAGCGCGCCAAGGGCGGGACGGGTCTGGGCCTTTACATCAGTCGCATGCTGGTCGAGCGCATGGCTGGCGACTTGAGTGTGGATTCAGTTCCAGGGGAAGGTGCGACTTTCAGCGTCGAGTTACCACGTGATGACCATGGTGCGACGGTCTGGACTCCCTGGGTTCTGCACATTGACAACGATCTTGACTCCAGACGCCGATTGGCGCACTGGCTGTCCTCGCTGTGCCGGGTGGAGGGCGCGGCGGGCCTGGAGCAGGCGCAGGGTCTGCTGGCACAGGCGTCGGCCCCCATCATCTTCGCAGACCCGCGCGCGCAGGGCGCGGCCGAAGAATTCTGTTTGAGTTTGAAACGTTTGGCGAACACCCGACCCGTCATACTTTACAGCGATGGTGTGGACCAAGCGTTCGCTGATCACATGGGCTTGAGGTGGTTGCGCAAGTCGCACGCGAGTCGAGAAGAACTGCTGGCCACGGTTCGATCAGCCATTCTCAAAGCCGGCCGCAAGGAGTCCTCATGACGCAATTGCGGCGTGTCATGTGTGTGGAGGATGACGCCGATATCCGGATGATTCTCGAATTCAGTCTTGCCACAGTCGGTGGATACGAAGTTTGCATGTGTGCCGGTGGGCAGTTGGCGATAGAACAGGCACCTTGCTTTCAACCCGATCTGGTTCTGCTTGATGTGATGATGCCAGGCTTGACCGGGCCGCAGACCCTTGCCGCTTTGCGCTCGCATCCAGCGACGGCAACGGTACCCGTCGTTTTTCTGACAGCCAAGGCGATGCCTGACGAGGTTGAGGAATTGCTGCAGTACGGCGCTACGGGCGTCATTGTCAAACCGTTTGATCCGGTCAGATTGCCGCAGGATATTCGGATTTATTGGGAGCATGGGCGTGGCCGGTGAATGGAATGACGGATTGTCTTCAGACACCCGTGCGCAGTTCGCGGTCTTGCGTCAGCACTACGTCGCAGGGCTGGCGTCCCGCTGGGCCGAGATCGCCGCCGCACAGGACACACAGACGCTGGTGGCGGCACTGCATCGCCTGGCAGGCAGCGCCGCCAGCTTTGGTTACGAGCGTCTGGGGGATTGCGCGCGGCTTGCCGAATCCGGCGCAGTCGGTGGCGATGCTGCCGTCCTGGCAGCCACCTTGGGTGAACTTCAATCCGAGATTGAACGACTGGTCTGAAAAACCTGGGTGAGTCGGCGTCAGGTCTGCGGTTCGTCACATTGTCGTGACACTCTTGAAATTACATTAAGTTGTAATAGCGTCACGCCAGCGCCAACGCCGGGGCGTATGCCGATTCAACAAAGGAAGCCAAGATGGAACTCAAAGGAAAAATTGAAGACAACGACGTGCTCGTTATCGAACTCAATGAAGACAACCTGGACGCCAGCAATGCACGGGAGTTCAGGGACGCGGTGCAGTCCATGATGCATGAACGTACACGGGTCGTGCTGAACATGGCTGGCGTCAAGTTTGTTGACAGTTCAGGCCTGGGTGCGCTGATCTCCTGTCTGCGCCTGCTCAATGGTCGGCGCGGGGACTTCAAATTGTGCGCCATGTCCAAGACGGTGCGAGCCCTTTTCGAGTTGATGCGCATGCATCGGGTCTTCAACATTCACGATACGCGCGAGGAAGCCGTCAGGTCGTTTGCCTGATCCGGCTGGTATGCCCTATGGATGTGGAGTTTTCAGGAATTCGCCGAGCCGTGGCTGGTGTGAGCGGGTGGGTGTGTGCCCTGTCGCTGTTGGCAGGAGCGGGCATGCTGACGCCGCAGCGTTCGGATGCCGGCCCGATTGCGCAGCGCGTCAAAGCGGCGAAGGCGGTCAGGGTCTGTATCTGGCCGGAATACTATGGCATTACGTTTCGCAATCCCCGCAATCAGCAACTCGACGGCATTGACATCGACCTGTCCGGTGAATTCGCCAGGGACATCGGTGCCCGCCTGGAATACGTCGAGTCATCATTTTCCAGACTGCTGTCGGACCTGCAGGATGATCGATGTGACGTGGCCATGTTTGCTGTCGGCATCACGGCGCAACGCCAGCAATCACTCAGATTCAGTCAGCCCTATCTGCAGAGCGATATCTATGGCATGACCACGCGCGCCAGTCGCAGCATCAGGAATTGGGACGATATTGACAAACCGGGGATCCAGGTAGCGGTTCAGGCAGGCACTTTCATGGAACCGGTCATGCGTGCCGCACTGACCCAGGCCAAGCTGGTCGTGATCCAGTCTCCCCTCACGCGTGAGCAGGAACTCGAATCCGGGCGTGTCGATGTCTTCATGACGGACTATCCCTACAGTCGGCGCCTTATGGCGAGTGCTGATTGGGTCCGGCTGGTCTCACCGCCCAAGCCTTTCAATCCCATTCCCTATGCGTATGCTGTCAAACCGGGAGACACGGAATGGCTGACGCAGATCGATCAGTTTGTGAGCCGTATCAAGGCGGATGGTCGGCTGGAAAAGGCGGCCAGGAAGTATGGCCTGAGCGACATTCTGGTTGCAAAGTAGGGTGGCTGTGTCAACTCACAATGCGCTGCTTGCGTCACCCCTCAAGGTCTGGCTGAAAGGCGTTCACCTGATAGCCATCGCCGGTTTGCTGGCGGCGCTGGTGGTGACCCTTAGCCTGGCTTTCATCGATCTGGAGAAGCGCGACAGGCGATCGGAAAATCTGCTGCAATTGCAGCAACAGGCGAAGTTGATGGCACGTCAGTCTGCCACCGACATCAGTGCGGTTGAGTCGATGCTTCTGGTGCTGGCATCGGCGGAGCGCGATTTGCACGATCCACGCGAACCGGGTCAGATCGAGCCCCTGGTCGGCAGCGTGGTGCGCGGTTATCCGCAATTGAGAAGCGTCTCTGTACTCAACGAAGACGGGCGGGTGTTGGCGAGCAGCGCTGCTGGCAATGTTGGAGTACGGGTTGATATGAGGGCGCTGGGTACACCTCCCGTGGACGCATCCAAGGTCGTGATAGGTCCCATGCTTGCAGGCCGCGACCTGAATGACATCACGCCCAGAGCATCGGGAACTTCCAGATTGAATGTGCTGCCCATGCTGATTCGACTGAATACGCCAGCGGGTCAGGGTCAGACACTGGTGGCACTGATCAACGCAGACTATTTCAGTACGGTCTATGAAGCCTCCGCCAACGATCCGACGGTGCGCGTTGCGCTCGTCAGCTACGACGGGGAACTGCTTGTTGCGACCAGCAATGTTGCGCGTGCGCTGGGAAGTTCCTTGCGTCAGCTACGCATGTTTGTCGACTTCCTGCCGAGCAGGGACTGGGGTAACTACATTGGCGCCGGCATGGATGATCCAGACGTTGCGACGGCCTTTGCGATATTGCCCCAGTGGCCGATGGCCCTGGTGGTCGAGTCCTCACTCGATGATGTGATGCGTGACGTGATGCGGGTTGAGAAGTGGACGCTCGGTCTGGCATTGGCTGCCCTGGTGGTGATCCTGGTATTGACCGTACTGACGACCCGCAGCCTGAAGCGTCACCAGGCCATCAATGAGGAACTGCACCAGGCCGTTTATGCCAGTGAAGCCCGCCAGCGCGCCATGTTCGACTCTTCCATCGACGGCATTTTGACGGTAGATGCGCGCGGTTGCATCGTTGCCATGAATCCCGCAGTCCAGAACATGTTTGGACGAACCGACACCGAGGTGATGGGAAAGCCATTGCACGAGTTCATGGTGCCAAAGCATTTGCGGCACGAGCACCATGAGGGTATGCAGCGCTACCACAGCCAGGGTGATGGCCCGGTGCTGAATCGTTTGAACAGGCGCATCGAGACAGTTGGCATGCGCGCCGACCAAAGTGACTTCCCGATCGAGTTGACAGTGGTCCCGCTGAAGGTTCATGGTGAGAATCTTTTTACCGTGACGGTGCGCGATA
>CAZZLB010000098.1:6327-8758 GCA_964654655.1 uncultured Rhodoferax sp.
GTGGTCCCGCTGAAGGTTCATGGTGAGAATCTTTTTACCGTGACGGTGCGCGATATCAGCGAGAAGAAGGCAACCGAAAGGGAAAAGGCCGACCTGCTGCTGAAATACCAGGAACTGGCCACGGATCTGGAGCGTCAAAAGATGGCACTCGACGAGCACGCCATCGTCAGCATGGAGGATGTGGACGGAACCATCATTTATGCAAACGACAAGCTGCTTCAGGTATCCGGATTTGCCAGGGAAGAACTGTTGGGCAGGAAGTATTACGCGTTTCGGGAACGCTTGAACCCGGTTGCCTACGCTGAAATGCGCTCGGCCCACGCGGTCGGGGCAGTCTGGCATGGTGAACTGACCTTGCGTCGGCGCGATGGCGGCAATTACTGGGTGTCCAATACTACGGTTCCCGTGCCCAACCAGGATGGCAGCATCCGGCAGTACATCACGATCCAGACGGATATCTCACAGTTGCGGCGCACCGAGATGGCACTGGCGCAGGCGAGTCAGCGCGAACTGGAAATTGGCACACGAATCCAGCAGTCCCTGCTGGCCGCGAGTCCTTTGCAGCAAATGAACGATGTCTGGCTGAGCAGCTTCAATCAGGCTTCCAAAGGAATCGACGGTGACTTTGTTGAAGTGATTCAGGTCGGCGAACAATGCGTCGACATCATCATGGGTGATGTGATGGGCAAAGGGGTGCCGGCAGCATTGATGGGTGCTGCCACGAAATTGCAGTTCAGCCGGTCACTGGCCGAATTGCTGGCAACCCAGAAGGCGGGACTTGATGTGCCACAGCCGATGGCCATCGTGGCCTCGGTGCACCGAGCCATGACGCCGCACCTGCAGGCGCTGGAGGCCTTTGTTACGCTGTCCTACATCCGCCTGGACAGGGCACGCAACGTCATTACCTGGGTTGGCTGCGGTCACGAGGAATCCCTGGTCATTCGTGCCGACGGTCAAACCCTGTTGCTGCCCAACCAGCATCCACCGCTGGGTGTGCTGGAGCGCATAGACCTTGTTCAGGATGAAGCACCGCTTGGCGCAGGGGATGCACTGTTCCTGTGCTCGGACGGATTGGCCGACGCCATGTTGCCTGGCGGCGAAAGAATCGGGCGCGAACTGATCAACACCACCGTTTGCAAACTTGTGCGCACTCACACGACGCCGGCAGCCGTGTTGCATTCCCTGCGGCGCGATCTGCTGCATTGCGATGTCAGCATCAATGATGACGTATCGCTTGTGCTGGTGATGCAGCCACCCGAGACGGAAGGCAAGGCGCGTGGCGAATTCATCATTGACATGAAATCCTTGCACACGGTTCGCGAATTTGTGCGCTTGCAGGCATTGCGTTGCGGGATGACGGAATCGGAAGCCGCCATGTTGGAGGTTGCCAGCGTTGAAGTCTTTACCAACATTGTCCGGCATGCCAAGGGTGTGCTGGCTGGCGCACCGGTGGAACTTGTTGTTCACCACTTGCCAAACGAATTTGTGTTGGAGGTGATCCATCTGGGTGACGCTTTCACGCCGCCAGAGGAACTTGCCGAAACCAACTTCGACGTCTTTCCCGAAGGGGGATTTGGTCTGATCATTATTCGCAATGCCTGTGATCGGGTGGAGTATCTTCACCACAAGGGTGTCAACACCGTGCGCATGAGCCGCTTCATCGAAGCCTGAGCATGAAGAACCTGCGAATCGAAACCTTGCGCGGCCTGGCCTGCCTGTTGCTGGTGTTGTACCACGTGATTGGTGCTGACGCCAGCTTTGGACTCGGTGTGAAGGACGGTGCGCTGCGTTGGTTCAACGATGGGCTGGTCTATCTGCGCATGCCGCTTTTTACCTTTCTTTCCGGGCTGGTCTACGGTTTGCGACCGTTCACTGGCGACAGTCGGGCGTTTCTAGGGGGCAAAGCGCGCAGATTGCTGGTTCCGATGTTGGTCGTGGGTACCCTGTTTGCCATAGTGCAGACCTTCATGCGTGGCGGCACTGCACTGACCGGTCCCTGGTATACGGTCCATCTGATGCCCGTGGCACATTATTGGTTTGTCGAGTCTCTGTTCTGGGTCTTTGTGTTGGTTTGGGCAATGGAGGGTCTTGACTTCATCGCTGCGCCGGTCGGATACGGTTTGACGCTGGTGTCAGCGTGTGCCATCTATCTGACAGTGCGTGGCACACACTGGCTGGGTATCGAAGGCGCGATCTACCTGTTGCCCTATTTTTTGGTGGGGCTGGGCGTTTCAAGGTTTTCGCTGCGAAGCTGTCTGGCACTGGCGTCGGTCCGCACGGTTCTGACGCTGCTGGCTGCTGGCGCTGTATTGGTGATGGGTTTGCCAGTGCCGAACCCGGATCGGCGCACGCTCCTGATGCTGGTCTCGGGAATCTCCTTGTGCCTGCTGCTTGTGAGCGGGGATTTCGTTTCGCGAAGACTCGCGTGGGT
>CAZZLB010000099.1:0-8686 GCA_964654655.1 uncultured Rhodoferax sp.
AGCGGCCAGTACACCGGCATCGTCAATGTTTTTCTCAAGGTCGGCATGGACGTGCACTGGGGTGATTTCACCGGCAGTCTGGACGATGCCATCAACGAGGGTGTACGCCGCGCCTATAACCATCCCGACAACATGCTTCGCGCCAGCGTCGTGGACGACCCGCAGTTTGCCCGCAAGAACACCAAGGACAACACGCCAGCGGTGATCTTCACCGAAATTGTGCCCGGCAATACCGTCGAAGTGACTGTGGCGGCCAAAGGCGGCGGCAGCGAAAACAAGAGCAAGATGGTCATGCTGAACCCGGGCGACTCTGTTGTCGACTGGGTGCTCAAGACCGTCCCCACGATGGGCGCGGGTTGGTGCCCGCCCGGCATGCTCGGCATTGGTATTGGTGGTACCGCCGAAAAAGCAGTGCTGATGGCCAAGCAGAGCCTGATGGAAGATCTCGACATGTACGAGTTGCAAGCCAAGTCCTCAGCCGGCCAGCCCCTCAGCAAGACCGAGGCACTGCGCCTCGAACTGTTTGACAAGGTCAATGCACTGGGCATTGGTGCGCAGGGGCTGGGCGGTCTCACCACCGTGCTTGACGTCAAGGTGAAGATGTACCCGACTCATGCTGCTGGCAAACCGGTGGCCATGATTCCCAACTGCGCAGCAACGCGGCATGCACACTTTGTGATGGATGGCAGTGGCCCGGTTTATCTGACACCCCCTTCGCTTGACTTGTGGCCCGATGTGCAATGGACGCCAGACTATGTCAAGAGCAAGAAGGTTGACCTCAACACACTCACCAAGGAACAGGTTGCAAGCTGGAAGCCGGGCGACACGCTGCTACTCAACGGCAAGATGCTGACCGGACGCGACGCCGCCCACAAGCGGATCCAGGACATGCTGGCCAAGGGCGAGAAACTGCCGGTGGACTTTACCAACCGGGTGATCTATTACGTGGGTCCGGTTGACCCTGTCAAGGATGAGGCGGTTGGCCCGGCGGGTCCCACAACAGCCACACGCATGGACGGCTTCACAGAGATGATGCTGAGCAAGACCGGTCTCATCTCCATGATAGGCAAGGCCGAGCGCGGTCCGGCAGCCATCGAGGCGATCAAGAAGCACAAGAGCGCCTATCTGATGGCCGTCGGGGGCGCCGCTTACCTGGTCAGCAAGGCCATCAAGACTGCCAGAGTGTTGGGCTTCGCCGATCTGGGGATGGAGGCCATCTACGAATTCGACGTGGTCGACATGCCGGTCACCGTAGCGGTTGACG
The DNA here is from genome assembly GCA_964654655.1 of uncultured Rhodoferax sp. Classification (GTDB taxonomy): domain Bacteria; phylum Pseudomonadota; class Gammaproteobacteria; order Burkholderiales; family Burkholderiaceae_C; genus Rhodoferax. The sequence goes on from CAZZLB010000099.1 coordinate 1,265, forward strand.
CTGGCGGCACCAGTGCCCATATCACAGGTCCGGCGGAATGGGAAAGGCGCATCGCCAGTGGCGAATTCAAAGGCATTGAAGTCAAGGGTGCTTGACGCGTCCTCTGGAATTATTTGACTGTCACGAGATCGACTGGTAGCCACCTACCAGCCGGCACCAGCAAGCACCTGACGCAAAGCTACTAATCAAAGGGTGCCCCGCAGCCATTCACAGCGCGCGGCCAGTCTTCGAAAATTGTGTCATCGCAAAACACCTTGCGACGACACCGATGATTGGAGAGACCCTATGAACCGCAGTCTGAATCGCATCCTGGCAAGGACCCTGGTGGCTGCTTGTGCTCTTGTCGGCAGTCAGGTCTTCGCCGGCAGCACCGTTTATGTTCAGGAGAACAGTTCTGCCAGCTTTGAGTCCCTCAATCTGGTTTTGCCTATTCAAAGCGGAGCACACAACTACGATGCCGGTTCGCTTAATATCACGGTGGGCGCCAGCCTTCACGAAGGATCGATCAGCCACGGCACTTCTTTTCTGGCTTACTGCATCGACCCTTTCCAGTGGAGTTCATCTTCACCGACGGCCTACACGCTGGAATCCCTCAGCACGCTGGGCAGCGGCCGGGAATCCGACGTGACCAGGCTCTACTCTCAGTCCTATGCCGGCACCAACGGCAATAGTCTCAACAGCGCGGCTTTCCAGCTCGCTCTGTGGGAACTTGCCAAGGATGATGGCGTTTTGACCACCGGCAAGGTCCACACCACTGATGCCACCGATGCTGCCGTCATGTCCGCTGCAAGCAGTATGATTTACAACGCCCAGCATGGCGGTGCTGGCTCAGGCCAGTACTCCTTTGATCTCTACACGAATGGCAGCAACCAGGACTATCTTGTTGCCACCATGGCGTCGGTCACGCCGGTGCCGGAACCGGAAACTTATGCAATGCTGCTGGCGGGGCTTGGTCTGATCGGTTTCACAGCCAAGCGCCGCAGAATCTCTGCTTAGGCATCCTGCGCACGCGGACCCGCTGCGCATCGAGCAGCTAGAATTATTTCAGTGAAATTGGATTCAGCATTGCAAATCAACGGGTAGGCGACTTGGAAGGAACCACCATGAAGAAGTTAGCTGCAGCAAGCCCAGCCTTGCATAGCCGTAGCCAGCGCATTGGCGCCGCCATGCCGACCTGCCTCAATGGTGTGAACGGCACCACCCGTGACATCAGTGCGAGTGGCTTGTTTATTGTGCAGGACAGTGAATGTCAAACCGGCTCTCACATCGAATTTTCGATTGACCTCAAGACCCCGGGGGGGAAGCTCATGCTTTGCTGTCAGGGTGAAGTTGTCCGGGTGGAAAAAGTGGACCAGCGATTTGGGCTTGGTATCAAAATACTCGATCAGGTCATCAAGAGTGTGAATTAGGCAGCTTCAGCGACCCAGTGCTTGTTGCAGAACACATAAAGTTCCAGACGACTTGTCACGCCCAGTTTTTCGTATATTGCCGCCAGGTGATTGCGCAGCGTGTGCTGGCTGATGCACAGATCGTCGGCAACAACCTTGAGTTGCTTGCCCGATGAAGCGACAACAGCCTGCAGCACTTTCTCTTCCTTCTTTGTCAAGCTGGCGAGTTTCTTTTCTTCCGGTCCGCTCTCTTTTGGCGCGTGGGCACGGGCCACTTCAAGCAATATTCGCGCGGTCGCGCTGCGATTGAGCCAAAGTTCTCCCAAGTGAATCTTTTCGATGGCGTTGAACAGCGTCTTGGGTGTCTCATCTTTCAAAACCACACCCCTGGCCCCGGTAATGACAGCCTGGTCATGCAGGACAAGGTCTTTGTTGCCGGTCAGGACAACGATCTTGGCTTTGCATTCGGAGTGCAGGACAGGAATCAGATAGAGACCATTGTCCTGCCCCATATCGAGTTCCATGACAATGACGTCTGGCGCCTGTCGCCGGATTTGCTGCAGCGCTTCGTCCCTGTCAACTGCCTGGCCACTGACCGCGAAACGTGAGTCACTCTCGATCAGCATTTTGAGACCGGCCATCGCTATTCGCTGGCAGTCAATTAGCTGTACCTTGATTGGATCCCTGGTCACTTTGGACATTGTCGATTCGGCCTGTTATCCCGTATGGAGTGAATGCGGTGAGTAAAGCTTGCCGCAGCCAGCGCCTATGTTACCGCGATTTCGACCAGGACCGATATCCGCAAGCAGCTGGCAAATCGGCGTACTTCCAGTTGTTCAGCGCACGTGTGGCCACTGGGGCATACTCCATTCACCGGAAATATCAGAAGAGGAACCCCACATGACCATTTGTCCCATCGCCGCGGTTGCGAGTTGCAGCAAATGCCCTGTCGTCAAATTGTGTCCTTTGAAAACCTTGCTCGGCGACGCAGGCAAGCAGGCACCAACCAAGCTATCGACGGCCAAGAAAAAGAAGTGACAGGCCGGATAATCGGTTTCCATGAATTCACTACTCTCACTGCTACAGCCCTACCCTTTTGAGCGCTTGCGCCAGCTCTTTGCCGATGTCACACCTGACCCGGCGCTGACGCACATCAGTCTGGGCATGGGTGAACCCAAGCACCCGACGCCGGACTTTATTCAACGCGCCATGATGGATGCCGTGATGGCCACGCCCAGTGGTCTGGCAAGCTACCCTGCAACCACTGGTGAAGTTGCACTGCGCGAGTCCTTCGCCGCCTGGTTGCAACTGCGCTACCGGCTCACTGTGAACCCGGCGACCCAGACCTTGCCCATCAACGGATCGCGCGAAGCCTTGTTCGCACTGGCGCAAACAGTCGTCAACCAGGCCCCAAATCGCATGGAAACCGACGCCAAACCCGTCGTGGTCTGCCCGAATCCGTTTTACCAGATCTACGAGGGTGCAGCACTTCTGGCCGGCGCGCAGCCCTACTTTGTAGCTACCGACGCTGCGCGCAATTTTGCACAGGACTGGGACAGCGTGCCCGAGGCGGTATGGCAGCGCACGCAACTGCTCATCGTCTGCTCACCGGCCAATCCCACCGGGGCTGTGATGCCCTTGTCGGAATGGAAGAAGCTTTTTGAGTTAAGTGACCGCTACGGCTTTGTCATCAGCTCGGACGAGTGTTACAGCGAAATCTATTTCCGTGACGAGCCACCGCTCGGTGGCATGGAGGCGGCTGCCCAACTCGGGCGGTCGGATTTCAGGAACCTGATTTCGATGACGAGCCTGTCCAAGCGCAGCAACGTGCCTGGCATGCGCAGTGGTTTCTGTGCTGGCGACGCCAACATCATCAAGCAATTCCTGCTGTATCGAACCTACCACGGCTGCGCCATGAGTCCGGTCGTGCAGGCTGCCAGCATCGCGGCATGGCGTGACGAGCAGCACGTCATCGAAAACCGGGCCAAGTACCGCAGCAAATTCGCGCAGGTGACACCGATGCTGGCCGAGGTGCTTGAGGTCGCCCTACCCGATGCAGGTTTTTATCTGTGGGCCAAAGTCCATGGCAGCGACACCGATTTTGCCCGCCGCTTGTACGCTCTTTACAATGTCACGGTCTTGCCCGGTTCCTACCTGTCGCGCACCAGTGAGGGCGTGAATCCGGGCGAGCAACGGATTCGCATGGCCCTGGTGGCCGAAACAGCCGAGTGCGTGCAAGCAGCAAGACGCATCGTCGAGTTTGTCAAATCCGGACTCTGAACCTACTTCTCTTGCATTGATCCGAAAGTCCCCACTGTATGACCCAACAACTTCAGCAAATCATCGATAACGCATGGGAAGACCGTGCCAATATTTCTGTCACAACCGCTTCCGGTCAAGTCAAGGACGCCGTTGAACAGGTGATCTCCCAACTCAACTCAGGACAGTTGCGCGTTGCCACCCGTACCACAGTCGGTCAATGGCTCACACACCAATGGATCAAGAAAGCTGTGCTGCTGAGCTTTCGTCTGAAGGACAACGAAATCATGCGGGCGGGTGAGCTTGGTTTCTACGACAAGGTGGCAACCAAGTTTTCGCATCTGGACGATGCAGGTATGCGCGCTACTGGCGTGCGTGTCGTGCCGCCGGCAGTGGCCAGACGCGGCAGTTTCATCGGCAAGGGAGTGATTCTGATGCCCTCCTACGTCAACATCGGCGCCTACGTTGACGAGGGCACCATGGTGGACACCTGGGCCACCGTGGGGTCCTGCGCCCAGATCGGGAAAAATGTGCACCTGAGCGGCGGCGTCGGTATTGGCGGTGTGCTCGAGCCCATGCAGGCTGGCCCCACCATCATCGAAGACAACTGTTTTATCGGCGCCCGCTCCGAGGTGGTGGAAGGCGTCATCGTGGAAGAGAATTCGGTACTCTCCATGGGTGTTTACCTGGGCCAGAGTACACCCATCTACGACCGTACAACCGACACCGTCAGCTATGGTCGCATTCCCAGTGGTTCGGTTGTGATCAGCGGCACCTTGCCAAAGAATGACGGGAAATACAGTCTCTATGCAGCCATCATCGTCAAACGGGTCGACGCCCAAACGCGCGCCAAAACGAGTTTGAACGATTTGTTGCGCGATTGATACCACGATCGGTACAGGAAAGGCAGGACAAGGACATGGCAAGCGAGGGGAACACTGGCACGATGGAGCGGATTCTGCGCCTGATGGGCGAGAAGCGCGCTTCCGATCTCTATCTATCGGCCCATGCCCCGGTGCTGATCCGGATCAACGGACAATGTGTACCGATCAACAGCCAGACGCTGCCACCGGACGGGCCGCGCAACCTGCTGGCGGAGATTCTGACGGACGAGCATTTGAAGGAGCTCGACGAGACCCGTGAACTCAACATGGCCTGGGGTCTGGCCGGCGTCGGTCGGTTTCGAATCAGCGCCATGCGCCAGCGCGGCTCGATTGCGGCCGTCATCCGCTACATCCTGATCGACATACCGCCATTGGCGGCACTTTCAGTACCTCCCATCCTGAGTGATCTGGTGATGGAGAAAAGGGGTTTGCTGCTGATGGTGGGTGCCACCGGCACTGGGAAGAGCACCACACTGGCTTCGATGCTCGACCACCGCAATGAAAATTCGGCAGGCCATATCCTGACCATCGAAGACCCGGTTGAATTCCTGTTCAGAAACAAGCGCTCTGTCGTCAATCAACGAGAAGTCGGCGCGGATACCGCTTCCGGTCAGGTCGCACTGAAGAACGCCTTGCGGCAAGCTCCGGACGTCATCCAGATAGGAGAGATCCGCGACCGCGAAACCATGTCTGCGGCGCTGGCTTATGCGCAGTCCGGTCATTTGTGCCTGGCCACCATGCACGCCAACAACAGTTATCAGGCACTTAACCGGGTCCTCAGTTTCTACCCGGTGGAGGTCCGCCCTACCATGTTGGGAGATCTGGCTGCCGCCTTGCGTGCCATCGTCTCGCAGCGTCTGCTGCGCACCGTGGCAGGTGGTCGCACGCCCGCCGTTGAAATACTGCTTAACACCAAGCTGGTTTCAGAAATGATAGAAAAAGGAGACTTCTCCGGACTGCGCGAGACCATGGAAAAGTCCATGACAGAAGGCAGTCAGACGTTTGAGCAGGACATCGCCCGCCTCATCACCGATGGCACAGTGGATCGGAAAGAAGGCCTCGCCAACTCCGATTCGCCAACCAATCTGATGTGGCGGCTGCAAAACGACTTCAGCGCCCGCACCAAGGCAGAGGAACCAGTGGATGACCCGGACGACGAGCCGTCGTTTACTGAAATCACGCTCGACGTCAAGCATTGACAGCAACCGCCTGCCCAGCGATGACCGTCTTCGAACTGATCACAGCGGGGGCGCGCTCGCTTGAAGACGCTGGCGTCAGTTTCGGCCACGGCACGACCAATGCGTTCGACGAGGCAGCCTGGCTGGTTCTGTGGCAACTCGGTTTGCCGCTTGATTCACCCCTGCAGGGCCATGGTTCGGTCGCGGATCATGTGCCGACACCCGAGCAACAGGAACAGGTCTCGGGCCTGCTGAGTTCACGAATTGAAAGCCGCAAGCCGGCTGCCTACCTGACGCAGGAGGCCTGGCTGCAGGGCCTGGCTTTCTACGTCGATGAGCGTGTGATCGTCCCGCGCTCCCTCATCGCCGAGTTGCTGGTCAGCGCCGCCATTGACGCCTGGCTCGATGTCAGCACGCACAAAGTACTCGATCTATGCACTGGCAACGGGAGTCTGGCCATATTTGTAGCCCTGACCTACCCGGACGTGACCGTGGATGCAAGCGACATTTCCATTGATGCCCTCGCTGTGGCACGCATCAACGTTGACCGATACCAGTTGGGCGAGCGCATCCGGCTGCTTGCATCCGACGGCCTCGCCAGCGTGCGCGGTCCCTATGACCTGATTCTGTGCAACCCGCCTTACGTCAACGCGCAGAGCATGGCGAATCTCCCGCCCGAGTACCGAGCGGAACCCGGCCTGGCACTCGATGGCAACCGGCGTGGCGCCAGCGACGGCATGGACTTTGTCCGGCAGTTGCTGATCGATGCGCCCGCACAGATGCGCGAACAAGCGGTACTGGTGCTTGAAATTGGCAACGAGCGCGACAACTTTGAAGCGGCCTTCGGCGATCTGGACGCAATCTGGCTGCAGACCAGTGCTGGCGAAGATCAGGTCCTGCTGCTGACCCGTGACGCAATACTAAAATACGCAACAGCCGATTGAGCTGCGTCGCCGACCGCGCTCTGCCCCAGAAGGATCTTCTTGATAACGCTCAAAAATGTGACCTTGCGCCGAGGCGCCAAGGTACTTCTCGACGCTGCCAGCGTGACCATCAACCCTGGCGAAAAAGTCGGACTGGTCGGGCGCAACGGCGCCGGCAAGTCTTCGCTCTTCGCACTGCTCAACGGGACGCTGCATGAAGATGGCGGCGAGTACTACGTGCCACCGCAGTGGCGTCTGGGTCAGGTGGCCCAGGATATGCCCGAGACCGAACAAAGCGCCACCGACCTCGTCGTCGAGGGTGACACCGCCCTGACGGCAGCGCAGTTGGAAGTAAGGTCTGCCGAGGCGACAGAAGACTACGACCGGATGGCACACGCCTACATGGAGTTGCAGGACGCCGGTGCGCATGACGCGTCGGCACGCGCGCAGGCACTTATTCTGGGGCTGGGCTTCAAGACGACCGAGTTGACCAATCCGGTGAGCAGTTTCTCGGGTGGCTGGCGCATGCGGCTGCAACTGGCGCGCGCGCTGATGTGCCCGTCCGATCTGCTGTTGCTCGATGAGCCGACCAACCATCTGGATCTTGACGCCCTGGTCTGGCTGGAAGCCTGGCTCAAGCGCTACGAGGGCACCATCATCGTCATCAGCCACGACCGTGAGTTTCTCGATGCCGTGAGCGACGTGACGCTGCATATTGACGCCACCAAGCTGATGCGCTACAGCGGCAACTACAGCAAGTTTGAAGACATGCGCGCCGAGCAGATGGAAC
>CAZZLB010000100.1:0-8678 GCA_964654655.1 uncultured Rhodoferax sp.
CATCGGCGCCGGCCCTGGTGGCTATATTGCTGCCATTCGCGCAGCGCAACTGGGCATGAGTGTGGCCTGCGTTGACGAGTGGAAGAACAAGCAGGGCGGGCCGGCGCTGGGCGGCACCTGCACCAATGTTGGATGCATACCAAGCAAGGCCTTGCTGCAATCGTCCGAGCACTTTGACCAGGCTGCACACCACTTTTCCGAACATGGCATTGGGGTGACGGGTCTGAGTCTGGACGTCGGCAAGATGGTGGCGCGCAAGGACGCGGTGGTGAAGCAGAACAACGACGGCATCCTCTACCTGTTCAAGAAGAACAAGGTCAGCTTTTTCCATGGCCGTGGCTCTTTTGTCCAGGCAGCAGACGGCGGATACGAGATCCTGGTCAGCGGCACGGCCGAGGAAACCCTGTTTGGCAAGCAGATCGTTGTTGCCACCGGCTCCTCGGCACGCGCTTTGCCCGGCACGCCGTTTGACGAGCAGACGGTGCTCTCGAACGACGGTGCCCTGCGCATCGGTGCCGTCCCAAAGAAGCTGGCACTGATAGGCTCCGGCGTGATCGGGCTGGAGATGGGCTCGGTCTGGCGCAGACTGGGTGCCGAGGTCACGATCCTGGAGGCGCTGCCGGAGTTTCTGGGTGCTGTTGACCAGCAGATTGCCAAGGAGGCGCACAAGGCTTTTGTCAAGCAGGGGCTCAAGATCGAACTTGGCGTGACCGTCGGTGCGATCAAGACCGGCAAGAAGGGTGTGAGCGTGGCCTGGACCAACGCCAAGGGCGATGCCCAGCTACTGGAAGCGGACAAACTGATTGTGTCGATTGGCCGCGTGCCCAATACCACCGGCTTGAACGCCGAGGCTGCGGGTTTGAAGTTGGACGAGCGTGGCGCCATCGTCGTGGACGATGCGTGCCGTACCAGTTTGCCTGGCGTGTGGGCGATTGGCGATGTGGTGCGTGGACCGATGCTGGCGCACAAGGCGGAGGAAGAGGGTGTTGCAGTGGCCGAGCGCATTGCCGGGCAACACGGTCACGTCAACTTCCACACCATCCCGTGGGTCATCTACACGAACCCGGAGATTGCCTGGGTCGGGCAGACCGAGGCGCAACTCAAGGCGAAGGGTCGCGCCTACAAGGCCGGGACCTTCCCCTTCCTGGCCAACGGGCGGGCGCGTGCATTGGGCGACACGACCGGCATGGTGAAGATGCTGGCTGACGCAAGCACGGACGAGATTCTGGGTGTGCATATCGTCGGGCCGATGGCCAGCGAGCTGATTGCCGAATGTGTGATGGCCATGGAATTCAGAGCCAGCAGCGAAGACATTGCGCGCATCTGCCATGCCCATCCGTCGCTCGGTGAGGCAACCAAGGAAGCGGCGCTGGCGGTGGAAAAGCGCACGCTGAATTTCTGACAGCTTGTGAGCGTCAGGGAAACCTACCAGTCGCGACTGGCCGAACGAGGCTACCAGGCCGACCCGGCCCAGTTGCAGGCGGTCGAGGCATTGCAGCGTTGCGCGCTGGCATGGACTGCCTTCAAGCACAAGCGCTCCAGCGCCCTCAAGAAGTTCATCAACCGGCCCGACATTCCACGTGGCGTCTACATGCACGGTGGGGTCGGGCGCGGCAAGAGCTTCTTGATGGACTGCTTTTTCGCAGCGGTTCCACTCAAGCGCAAGGCGCGCCTGCATTTTCATGAGTTCATGCGAGAGGTGCATCGCGAACTGATGGCATTGCAGGGTACAGCGGATCCGCTGGATGTGCTGGCGCGAAAAATCGCCAAGAAGTACCGCTTGATCTGTTTCGATGAATTTCATGTGGCTGACATCACCGACGCCCTGATATTGCATCGCCTGTTGCGCGCTCTGTTCAGTAACGGCGTGGGACTGGTCACGACATCAAATTTCAAGCCCGACGAGCTCTATCCGGATGGCCTGCATCGGGACAGGATTCTTCCGGCGATTGCCCTGCTCAAAGAGAACCTGGAAGTGATCAATGTCGACAACGGCACCGACTATCGTCGCCACAGCTTGACCCAGGTGCGGCATTACCACTGGCCGCACAGGGCGCAGACGCAGACCGCATTGAGCCAGACATTTGACATGCTGGCAGACAGGCACGATCAGGATCCGCTGTTGTTGATCGAAGGGCGTGCGCTACCGGCCTTGCGCCGGGCCGGCTCTGTCGTGTGGTTTGACTTCAGGACGCTGTGCGCCAGCGCCCGGTCACAAAACGACTATCTTGAAATTGCCGGACAGTTTGACACCCTGCTGCTCAGTGAAGTGCCCCGCATGTCGGCGCAGATGGGCTCCGAGGCGCGTCGCTTTACTTTGCTCGTCGATGTGCTTTACGACCGTCACGTCAAGCTGATCATGTCAGCGGCGGTACCTGCAAACGAGCTGTACACAGCCGGTCCGCTGGCGCACGAGTTTGTCCGCACGGTGTCTCGTTTGCATGAAATGCAGTCGGATGGGTTTCTGGCGCTGCAGCGACGCCAGGTCGACACCAGGCTGACGCTCAGGGATCCAGCGCTTCGAGCTTGACGATGACCAGTGACAGATTGTCACCGCCGCCGCGAGCACGTGAGCGGGCTTTTTCAATCAGGAATTCGGTTGCTTCGCGCGGCGACAGACTTGCCAGTACGGATCCGATCTCGGCATTGCTGAAGTAATGCCACACGCCGTCACTGCAAGCCATCAGCACATCGCCAGCGCGCAATTGCGGGATGAAATGGACGCTTACCGGAGGGTCTTTTTCAGTTCCAAGACAGCCGACCAGAATGTTTGACTTGGGATGGTTGTTGGCCTCTTCTTCGCTAAGTTCCCCCTTGTCGACCAGTGTCTGAACATAGGAGTGATCGGTCGAGCGCTTGACCAGTTTGCTGCCGTGGAAATGGAAGATGCGTGAGTCACCCGAGTAGGCCCAATAGCAATCGCCACCCGGATTGATCAGGAAGGCCGCCAGCGTGCTGTGCGGTTCTTCTTCCGAGGAGATGGCGGTCAACTTGATGACGGTATGTGCCTCCCTTGCCAACTGCATGAGGACTGCCGGCGCATCATCGATGGCGGGGGAATATCGCTCAAACCACTGCTTGGCTGTCAGCATGACCTGATCGGACGCCTTGCGGCCACCGCTGCGGCCACCCATGCCATCGGCAACCACGCCCAGCAGGCAACCGGGGACGCGCTTGTGGCTCAGCAGGATCACCTGATCCTGTTGGTACTCGCGGTCACCCTTGTGGATGCCTGTGGAGGCGCTGAGTCGGTAGCCTTTGGACATGGAGTTCGTGAAGAGGGAAGATACCTATAAATTTCCAATTCGATTTAGTCGTATTATCGACCTACACAAGAACAAATCCCGATCAATTACTTCGATCATTTACTTAAATACTGAAGCCGTGGACTCTAACCTGCATTCTCCCGAACGTCGGCTGATCGACTTGCGTATTGAGCATGGAGATCTTGATGCCATGATAGACCGCGCCAGCGGTGAAGTGCCGCTGGATGAACTTCTGATGCGCCGACTCAAGAAGAAACGTTTGAGTTTGCGCGATGAAATAGCGCGAATTGAACGGCAGCTGAATCCCGACGAGCCTGCCTGACGAATGAATCTGGAAGACCGTGTGCGCGAGGTTTTCGCGCCAGGTGGTTTGTTGTCGCGCACGGTCCAGGAGTTCAAGTCCAGAGACGGACAAACCGAGATGGCAGGCTCGATTGCACGTGCCATTGACGACGGTGGGGTGCTGGTGGTCGAGGCCGGCACAGGTATTGGAAAGACGTATGCCTACCTTGTGCCTGTGCTGCTCAGCGGCACCAGGGTTGTGCTCTCCACAGCAACCAAGACCTTGCAGGATCAGCTGTTTGGTCGGGACCTTCCCCATTTGATCAGTGCGCTGGGCCTGCCGCTGCGCAGCGCCTTGCTCAAGGGGCGCGGCAGCTATCTGTGTCAGCAGCGCCTGCAGGTGGCGAGGCAACAGCACAATATTGCCGCTTACGGCGCATTGCGAACACTGGCCAAGATCGAAAGCTGGGCGCTGCTGACGGGCACCGGCGACCTCGCTGAATTGCCCGGTCTGGATGAGCGATCGCCCCTGATTCCCCTGGTGACGTCAACGCGTGACAACTGTCTGGGCGCGCAGTGTCCGCAGTTTCGCGCCTGCCATGTGAACCAGGCCCGGCGCGAGGCACTGGCGGCAGATGTGGTCGTCATCAACCATCATCTGTTCTTTGCCGATCTCGCGGTTCGCGAGTCGGGTATGGCGGAGTTGCTGCCAACGGTTCGCACGGTGGTCTTCGATGAGGCGCATCAACTCAATGAGACCGGCGTTCAGTTTCTTGGCAAGCAGCTGAGCACGGGGCAATTGATCGATTTCGCACGTGATCTGCTGGCTGGCGGTTTGCAGCATGCGCGCGGATTGGCCGACTGGCAGACGATGGCGGGCGCAGTGGAGAGGGCCGCGCGCGATTTGCGTCTGGTGGTTGGAAAGCCCCCGTCGGGCAGCAAGCTTCGCTGGGTAGACAGGGCGCCCGAGCCGCTCGATGCAGCGCAGTGGCAGGACGGTCTGACGGCAATAAAGCTTGCCTGCGAACAGGCGATGCAAGCACTCGGCTCGGTAGGCGAGGTCGCACCCGATCTGGTACGTTTGAGCGAACGCGCCAGCGGCTTTGTCGCGCGGATCGATGACTTTGGCGCGGCTTGTCCCGGCGAGTCGGTTCGCTGGCTCGATGTCGGCTCGCAACTGCTCCTGGTTGAATCGCCGCTGGACATTGCGGAGACGGTTCGTACCCGCCTGCTGGATTCGGGCAGTGACCCGCTTTCGCAGCGTTCCTGGATATTTACTTCGGCGACCTTGGGAGAAGACACGCGTCTGAAATGGTTTACCGAGTCCTGCGGATTGACGGAGGCTGAAATACTGAAAGTTCAAAGTCCGTTTGACTATGCCAGGCAGGCTGCTGTGTATGTACCCCTGCACCTGTCCAGACCGGGCGCACCGGAGCACAGCCGGCAGGTGGCGGAGTTTGTGGCCAAAGCTGCGGCGACCATTGGCGGACGCACACTGGTTCTGACAACCACGCTGCGCGCCCTGCGCACCGTCAGCGAAGCGTTGCAGCTGCAATTTGCGAATACCCATTGCCTGGAGATTCTGGTTCAGGGGCAGCAGTCAAAGCGCGAACTGATGGACCGTTTTCGCCGTGGCGACGAAGGCGGGGGGGCTGCTTGTGTGCTGGTTGCTTCGGCCTCCTTCTGGGAGGGTTTTGATGTGCCGGGCGATGCCTTGCAACTGTTGATCATTGACAAGCTGCCGTTTCCGCCGCCGAACGATCCTCTGGTAGAAGCACGCTCGAAACGGCTGGAGGCCCAGGGGCGCAGCGTATTCAACGACTACTTCATCCCCGAGGCGGCGGTGGCACTCAAGCAGGGCGCCGGGCGTCTGATCCGACGGGAAACCGATCAGGGGGTGCTGGTCGTTTGTGATACCCGGCTGGCACAGATGGGTTACGGCAAGCGACTGCTGGCAGCGTTGCCCGCGATGAGAAAATTGGGTTCCGAAGAAGAGTTTGAGCAGGCCCTGGGCGCTCTCACCAGAACTTCCACCACGGATTCTGATTCGCCTTGAAACCCCGGGTCAGGTACTCGGAGTTGGGGTAATTCCTGTCCAGCACACGCCTGGCATCGTCGCGCAGCTGCGGCATGCCGAGCGCATCGTAGGCTTTGACGATGATAAAAAGGGCTTCTTCCGTTGCCGGCGCGTCCTGGTAATCGGAGATCGCCAACTGCGCGCGGTTGATGGCCGCCACGTAGGCACCGCGGCTCAGGTAGTAGCGAGCGACATGCAGCTCGTAGCTGGCCAGAGAGTTGACGATGTAGGTCATGCGCAGGCTGGCGTCTGCCGCGTAGCGCGACGCAGGAAAGCGCGTGATCAGCTCCTTGAACGATTCAAAGGCTTCCTTGGACGCCTTCTGGTCACGCTCTGCCAGATCCTGGCGAGCTATGTAAGACAGAAAGCCCAGGTCGTCATTGAAGTTGACCAGACCTTTGAGATAGAGCGCGTAGTCCATGGCCGGACTGGCAGGGTGCAGTTTCATGAAGCGGTCCAGCGTCGCGACCGCCTGCGCCGTTTCGCCCGATTTGTACTGGGCGTAGGCCTTGTCAACCTGTGCTTGCTGCGCCAGTGGCGTTCCGGCAGCGCGGCCTTCAAGCTTTTCCAGATGCGAGATCGCCTTTTCATAGCCACCTGCAGCCAACTCATCTTTTGCCTCGGCGTAAAGCTTGCTCGGGCTCCAGTTGGCCTCCTTGTCCTGTGGGGTGGACGAGCAGGCCGTCAGCAGCAGCAGGACACTCGTCAGCGACCAGGTGCAGACAACCGATAATTTGGCTCGAAGCATGTAGGACAACTTTCTTGAAAAAAACCGGATTGATTATATCGAGCGGTCATGATAACGAGGATCTGGATGACCGATCCGACGCCGAGCCAGAATTCGAATTGCGCGAGCTCGTTTTCGGGTCAGCCCAGCACGGCTTGCGTCTTGATCAGGCACTGGTGGAGATGGTGCCGGAATTTTCGCGCAGCTATTTGCAGCAATTGATCGATGGTGGCGCCGTTACGCTGGAGCGACCGGGTGCTTGCAAGGCGTCGACGCGTGTCCAGGCGGCGGATCGGGCGAGCATCGAACTGCGGCCGACACCGCAAAGCCAGGCCTTCAAGCCCGAGTCGATGCGCCTGGACATCGCGTACGAGGACGAACATTTGCTGGTCATCAACAAGCCGGCCGGTTTGGTGGTTCATCCGGCGCCCGGTAACTGGAGCGGTACGCTGCTCAACGGTTTGCTCGCTTTCGATCCCACGGCAATGACTTTGCCGCGCGCCGGGATTGTGCATCGGCTGGACAAGGACACCAGTGGCCTCATGGTGGTGGCGCGCAGCCGGCGCATGATGGACGCATTGATCCGGGCCATCGCGGCGCGCGAGGTTGGCAGGCAGTACCTGGCGCTCGCTCATCATCGCTGGGTTGGCAGTCCGAGCCGCCAGGTCGATCAAGCCATCGGTCGCGATCCGCGCAACCGCCTGCGCATGGCGGTGGTTGACCTTGGCAAGAGCGCCGGCAAGGTCGCGCGAACAGATATCGAGCTGGTGCAGAATGGTGATAGTGGCTGCCTGGTGCGATGCACACTGCACTCGGGTCGCACACACCAGATCCGGGTACACATGGCCAGCATCGGCCATCCGCTGGTGGCGGACGAACTCTACGGTGGTGTCGCTGCCGCCGGGCTGCAACGCCAGGCATTGCACGCCTTTCGCCTTTCCCTGACACACCCGGTGACGCAGCAGCAATTGGTGTTTTGCTCCGAGTTGCCGCATGATCTGCGTTCGGCGCTAAGCCAGTGGGGCCTCAGCTATAATTGATGCTAATGGCGTGAAAGCCAGCGCCTCGGCCGGCAGCCGGGGGGAAGGTGCTGCAGATTCATCAATCTGCCTGCCGCACCGCAAAGAATCACACTGATTTCGCACCTTGAGGGTGCTCATCCCGGAAATTGCAAGACCATGAATACGGCGGATGCCAAGCGCGTATTAGAGACCGCCTTGATTTGCTCGCAGCAACCCTTGCTGCAGGCAGAGATGACGGTGTTGTTCAATGACAGCCTGACACTTGACGAAGTCAAGGCGTTGTTGCTGGAGTTGCAGCACGATTGGAACGGGCGCGGCGTGGAACTGGTTGAACTGGCGAGTGGCTGGCGTTTCCAGAGCCGGCCGGAGATGCGGCCGTATCTGGACCTGCTGCATCCCGAGAAGCCACCGCGCTATAGCCGGGCCACGCTGGAGACCTTGGCCATCATTGCTTACCGGCAACCGGTAACGCGCGGTGATATTGAGGACATACGGGGTGTGACCGTCAATTCGCTGTTGCTCAAGCAACTTGAAGACCGGGGTTGGATTGAGGTGATTGGGCACCGCAGCACGGTTGGACGACCGGCCCTGTTTGCGACGACCAAACACTTTCTGGACGACTTGGGACTTGCCTCGCTGGATCAGTTGCCACCGATGGACAACCCCGGCGCTCAACTCGGCGCTGTGCAGGCACTCGCCGCAAGTGGGTCCGATTTGCAGCCGGAACTTGATATGGCGCCAGTTGAGTCTGTTGACGCCGATACCCAACCTACCTTCTTGACGGGAACTCCACCATGAGCTCAAACCCCGATGACACGCCGACCGAGCCGCAATTGCCCAATGTGGAGCCGCAGCAGGAGTCACCGCCATTGCCTTCGGTTGTCACAGAGTTGACCCCCAAACCGGTGCCCCAGCCACCGCTGGTCGCTTCTGACAGTCGCTTTGATGAGGTGGTGTCTGGTCAGTTCGACGCTGATCAGGAGAGTGCCGAGCCGATTCCGGTGAAGCGTGTGTTGGCACCACAACCGGAAACGCCGAAACTGCACAAGGTGCTGGCCCAAGCCGGCATGGGGTCCCGCCTGGAGATGGAGCAGATGATCATGGAAGGCCGTATCACGGTCAACAATGAGCCTGCCCACATCGGTCAGCGCATCCAGTTTGGTGACCATGTCAAGGTCAACGGCAAGCCCATCAAGTTCCGAATTGATGCGCCGCCAGCGCGGGTTATCGCTTACCACAAGCCCGCTGGTGAGGTCGTGACGCACGATGATCCTCAGAATCGACCGACGGTGTTTCGCCGCCTG